>JAFYPY010000034.1 GCA_017547345.1 Bacillota bacterium
TGAATGCCTTCTTGGTTTACCTTGATTGGATCTCTTCCAAGTAAGTCTTCATAGTTGACAGGTCTGATATTCTTGCTTAGAGAGGTAGTTAAACTCTTAGCGACAGGAGGAAGAATCTTAACAGGCTTCTTAGTCTCCTGACATAATCTAATGATTTCTTTTGTAGTTTCTACATTAGCGGAAGGAATCGCAATTACAATCTCGTCCACATTATATTTTTCAATATTTTTTGAAATCTCATCACGACCACCAACGATTGGTACGCCTAGGATATACTTATTCTTTTTGTTTTTATTATCGTCGATTGCGCATACAATCTCAGAGCCTGTTCCCGCTGACTTTAACTCTTTAATTAAAATAGTGGCTGCAGAACCCGCTCCTACAACCATAATTCTATTTATAATAGTTGCTTTGCGCTGGTTACTCTTTAGCTGCTTGATTACCATCTTCGCAAATCGAGTACATAAAAACGCTATTGTCATTAAACCAAATGTTAACAGATAATAGCTTCTTGGCATAGAAGTAGCTGACTGCACAAACACATGATAGCAAAGCATCAATATTTCTATTACTGCAGATGCTTTTAGTATAGAGAAAAGCTCATTGATAGATGCATATGTCCATACTCTGTTATACAGCCTAAAAAACATCATAACCACGATGGTTATGACAAAATATGCCGGTAACGCTGACAAAGCATTATGTAGGTAGTCTTCCGGAATTGAAGACATGTCAAAACGCAGTACAAGTGCTCCCATTGATGCAAACAATACAGTCAACAAGTCCAATACTGCTAAGATAATAATTCTAATATTCTTACCGTTTATAATTTCCATTCTCTGCTCCTTTTGTGCATTCTTATGGTCATTTTATTATACTACACAAATATGTAATGTTCAACTTTTTGCACATATTACTACATAATTTTATTCACAAAAAAACAGCCTTCAATTGTATTTATACAATTAAAAACTGTCTTCAGATATTTCTGTCATAATCCTTCGAAGCTTTTGTATGGCTCGCCTACAAATGCTCCGTACCGTCGACGGATTCATCGCAAGAATATTTGATATTTCAATATATTTATACTCACAGACATAATACAATATTACAATATGTCTTTCGGTTGTGCTTAGTTTTTTTATAGCCGAATTCAGCGTGTAAGAAGTTGATATGCCTAGAGCTTCATCTAGTTTTTCTTCCTCCCAAACTCCCAATTTATTCTGTTCTTCAAGGTCATCCATAGCAATTTCCAACTCATTTTTCTTGTTGTTTTTATTCAAATACTTGATCCCTCTATGCCAAGCTATCGTGTATAGCCAATTCTTAGCATTGTCTATGTTCCTCAAAGTATGAATGTTCTCTATTGCGTCCATATATGCTTCCTGTGTAGCATCTTGTGCGTCTTCATAGGAAAGGCCCTTGCTCATAAGGAAGCAGACAACCTTTTTATAATAGGAGTATATGACGTCCAGTTCTTCTTTATATGCTTCAGAAAGTTTTACATAACTTCCAGTATTATTAAACATTACTTTTCTCCAAAACTATCTTTTATCTATACATAATTATATCAATTCAGCGAAGTTTCGCAAACAATATAAAATTTATTGTCACATTTTGGAACTTTTTGTCAAAATTATGCAACTTTTTGCACCCTTTTTGTCTCTCTATATATGAGGATAGTTTTTTGGAATATGATAGATAGGAGAAAAATATGAGATTGGAAACACAAAAGCGAATCGCTGATAACCTACGTACAATACGATTAACGCATAGTTTATCACAAATGGATATAGCAAAATTTCTAGGCACAAGTCGCACTCTATATACTCACTATGAAATTGGCAATCGTGCTCAAGATGCCGAAACGCTATATAATCTCAGTGCCTTCTACGGCATTGAAATGTCAGTTTTTTTCGAAGCTGACCACAGCAGACTTCTAAATATTTTAGCTAATGACTTGAAAATCGAGGGTGAAAGCAAGGATCTTTTAGACATGTACAATCAATTGTCGCCTTACTCTAAAGGTAAACTTTTCGAAAGAGCTTTAACACTCCTTGAAGAAGAACAAGAAAAAAGAGAAAAGCAAGGTGCACTAAGGGCTGCTGCTTTTAGATAACCATGATATAATCCTTCCATCAAAAGGAGCCTATGTAAAATCATAGGCTCCCTTAATTTTTTATTATGATTGTGTATCTTCTAACATTCCATTATCAGTCACATCTTCATTGTTTGGGTTGTCATTTTCTTGTAATTCCTGATTGGAATCATCTGAAGATGTTCCATCTTCGCCTTCAGAATCCGTTACATCCTGAGAATCTTCCCCTTCTCCTGTAGTTTCTTCTATAGTGCCTGATTCTTCTTTCTTATCTCCTTGATCTTCATTAGAAGACTCATTTTCAACAACCTCTTCAGTAGTATCTTCTACTTGAACACTCTCCTCTACAGGAGGTGGTGGCAGGATTTCCACTTGCTCTTCACCTTCAATTTTGCCTGCTTCTCTTTCTTCCTCTAAATCGCTCACAATAGTACTGCTTATAAGATTAACAGTGTCTGAAGGAACATAGTCTGCCTGACCGAAAAACTCCTGATGCATCTTCGTTGTATTGTATAGAAGGTCAGATGGGAATACATAAGATATTCCTCCTATATACCCCGTAGTAACGCTATAAGGCCAACCTTCAGTTCCAATGATATTATATTGAGGAAGTCTAATTGCAAGCCCAAGAATATTTCCTTTAGAAATGTTTGTCTTTGTCTGCGGAGTTATCAGCTTAATTACTTTTCTTAAATCTCTAAAAGACATCTCCTTCATCTTTTCCGTAGTCAAAGAAATTACAGTACGCATTCTCTCTGTACGCTTGAAGTCGTCTCCAACACCTTTTCTAATTCTAGAGTAAGACACTGCTTGACAACCATCCAGCTTTTGGATACCCGCCTGTGATACAAGCTGATAGTTGCTATACCCAATATTTCCAGCTGTCTCGATAGTATATTTGTTTAGTTCTTCAATCTCATAATCCTCAACATTGACATCAATTCCGCCTACAGCATCTACTAAATCAGCCACAGCCTTAAAGTTTACAACGACATAATTGCTTATATCTAAGTCCATCGCTTGATTCAGTGTCTTCATAGTCATTTCAGGACCACCGTATATGCATGCATGTGTTATCTTGTCATATGTAGGTGTATCGCCAAGTTTCAAATAAGTATCTCTGTATACGGAAATTATTTTAACATCACTTGTTTCTTCGTTGATACTTAATACCATAATGGCATCACTTCTATTACCTTCAAGATTAGTCATGTCTCTAGCATCAACGCCTAACAAAAGAATATTGTAATATCCATCCACAGCCTTTAATGAAAGGTCATAATCGTCTGGTGTCGGCTCAAAAATATCCCCAAATATACTACTAAATACGCTGAAAATGAGGATTGTTGCCACCAATACTAATGTGACCACTGTGCTTCCCACCACAATAAGAACCTGCTTCCAGCGTTCTTGGCGTTGGAACCAGTCTTTGAAATCATTTATCTTATTTTTAATGCTTACCTTGATATCATTCAGCTTGTCTGTGAATGCTTCTCGTTCTTCATTTTTTCTTTCGCTTCTACTCACGGTAAGTTCTCCTTGTACTTTATTACAATAAATTATTTTATCACAACCCAATATTTTTGTAAACTTTTCCAATGAAAAAGGGGCTGCCATAAAAAGAGACAGTCCCTGTATATATATAAATCACCTTTTAGGTGATTTAGGCGTGAAAAGCAGAGATATTATATAACCAAAAGTTAAAGCTACACCTATCCCGGAGGAAGAACTTGTAAGAGGTCCTGTAATTGCTCCCACAAACCCATTTTGTGCTCCCTCAATAGCACCTTTTGCAAGATTGTACCCAAATCCTGTCAGAGGCACCGTCGCACCATTACCTGCTAACTCTACAAGTGGTTCATATACGCCTACGGCTTCAAGTAATACTCCAGCAACAACGAATATTACCAGCACCCTTGGTGTAGTCAATGTCGTTGCATCCATCAGAATCTGCCCCAATAGGCACAACAAGCCTCCTATTACAAATGCCCAAATGTAATCCATTATTCCACCTCCAGACTGATTGCGTGTGCAATTCCGGGAATGCTCTCTCCTTGAAAAGCAGATATGGTCGAAAGCAATGCCCCCGTAGACATTAGCAAAAGCTTTTTTATCTTTCCTGCTTCCATCTGCTTTAGCAAATATCCACAGAAAACCGATGCAGAGCAGCCACAACCACTTCCTCCACTGTGCACATCTTGGTTTTTATTAAAAAGCATGGTTCCGCAATCATCATAACGCTCATAAATAAGTTCCTTTTTTATGCCTGCCCCTGCCAATAAATCCATCATTATTTCTTTTCCTATGAATCCCAGGTCACCGGTTACAACCAAATCGTAATAATCTAAAGTTCTTTTCAAATCTTCTAAGTGATTTAACAAGGTATCCACTGCAGAGGGAGCCATCGCCGCTCCCATTTGATTTGCATCTTTAATGCCTGCATCGATAATTTTGCCTATGGTAGCCGATTCAACTCTAATTAACTTTGGTCTTTGCCTTTGCTCCTCCTCTAAATATGCAGGACTAGCAACGAGTGCAGACCCTGCCGCTGTAGCCGTCCACTGGGCAGAAGGGGGTCTTTGATTTCCGTGTTCTACCGGCGTTCTGAACTGCCTTTCTGCAGTACAAAAGTGGCTAGATGCCCCTACCAATGCAGTATTCTCAAAACCTCCATCAACCAAAATAGACCCTACGATTAGTGACTCCGTCATTGTCGAACAAGCCCCATACAACCCCAAAAATGGAATATGCATATCTCTAGCTGCAAAGGAAGATGACATAAGCTGATTGAGTAAGTCTCCACTGAGCATAACATCAACATTTTCTGGCTTGATACCAGCTCTCTCAGTCGCTTTAATCATAGCTTCCTTGAGCATTTTACTTTCGGCCTTTTCCCATGTTTTTTCACCATACATATCATCTTTTAAGACAATATCGAAATAATCCGAAAGTGGCCCTTCTCCCTCCTTCTTACCAACTACGGTTCCTCTGCCTACAATGTAAGGCTTACTATCGAATTTTATGGTCTGCTTTCCTATTTTTTTATTAGTCAATTTTAACCTCCGATGAACCAATATATTACTCCTACCAAAGTTGCGGCGGCTATACCGCAGACAAGAACAGGTCCTGCAATACTAAACATTTTGGCACCCACCCCCAAAATCGGACCTTCTTTCTTATATTCTATGGCAGCTGCCACCATAGAATTAGCAAATCCTGTTATGGGTACAATAACACCTGCTCCTGCAAATTTCGCTATAACGTCAAATACGCCAAATCCAGTAAGTAGCTGCGCTACAATAACCAGAGTAATGGTAACCGTAATACCAGCGTCCTTTTCTGAAAGCCCCATTCCCTGCAGCATTTTTTGGTACCACAAGGCAGTAACACAAATAAGGCCACCTACCAAAAATGCCCTGACTCCATTAGAAAAATACTTTGGTTTTGGAGTAAATTTTTTTGCATATTTGCCATAAGCCTTGGCAATATCTTTTTTTGTTGGCTGTTTAGTCATTTTTTCCTCCCAACTTACTGTTAGCTTTAGTATTTCCATTTTCCTAAAAATATGCGATAATATATAAGTTATTTTTTATAGGAGTGCTAAAATGATAGAAAAAAATTTTGTGCTAGCATCAGCATCACCAAGACGAATAGATATAATGCGTTCTCACGGCATCGATCCACTGATATGCCCAGCTGACATAGAAGAAAATCTCCCTTTAGTTGATGGTATGACAGATACAGTTATGTTTCTTGCCTTAAAAAAAGCAAAAGCTGTCGAATCGTCTAACACAGATATACAGCCTGGGAGCATTATCATCGCTGCTGACACCGTCGTATATAAAGATAAGATTATGGGAAAACCCGAGGACTACGATGATGCTTTCAAAATGCTAAGCCAACTGAGAAATACATGGCATTATGTGACTACGGGGGTCGCTCTAGTAGAAGCACATAAGCAAAATGCGAGAGTTTTTGCAGAAGTGACGAAGGTATACTTCAAAGACTACAGCGATGAGGAACTTCACAGTTACCTACAAACAGATGAAGCTTACGACAAGGCGGGTGCTTATGCAATCCAGGGATATTTTTCTAAATATATAGAAAAATTTGAGGGAGACTATGACAATGTAGTAGGCTTTCCATGGACGCGAATAGAAGATGAAATTAAAAAACTATAATAAAATCAATATTGATTAACAAGTAGAGGAGACAAAAAATGAAACAGTTTATGAAAGAATTTAAGGAATTTATCTCACGAGGAGATGTAATGAGCATGGCTATCGGTATCATCATAGGTGGTGCCTTCACTGCAATTGTAAATTCTCTTGTTGGTGATGTTATTACGCCATTTCTTGGGATTATAACAGGTGGCATCGACTTCACAGGAATCAGCATCACTGTTGGTGATGCCAATATAATGATTGGTAACTTCATCCAAGCGATTATCACATTTTTACTTACTGCATTTGTGATTTTCTCAATGATGAAATTTATAAATGCACTATCCAAAAAGGAAGAATCCGTTCCTGAAGATCCGGCTCCTGAAGTACCTGCAGAGCCATCAGAAGATATTAAACTCTTAATGGAAATCAGAGATTTATTAAAAGAAGGTAAGTAAAGTAAAAGTCCGGTAGACATTCTACCGGACTTTTACTTATTCTATGTATTTAATTTCCTTTTGGTACTAATACATTAACAGCCATTGGCATCATTTCCATAGAAACCGCTCCTGCATCTACGATTTCACCGTCTACGCATAATCTCATTTTACCATCTAACGGCGTTATTACTGCCTTCTTGCATTGCTTAAATAGAAGAAAATCATCTATATCAGGCAATTCCATATGTGTTCCCTTTGAGTAATGTGGGAACTTCTTTATAAATTTCGTTCTTGATATGTTATAAATAACATTTACATCCATCAAACCGTCATTTATCGATGCTGTAGGTGCACTGTTTACTCCACCTCCACAAAAGCCGCCGTTGGCAACAGCCGTTAACAATAATTGACCGTTTTCTACAACTTCTCCATCAAGTTCTACTTTTAGGTTTGCCCCTTTCTTTTTGACAAGCATACCCACTATTGCAGCCAAATACGCCATAGATCCACTTAATAAAGGATATGTCTTTAGTGTCTGTGTTAGGTCTGCCACGTTACAGTCAAATCCGATATTAAACATATTGATACAGTATCTAGTCTGTTCTTCTCCGTCGAAAGTGCCATGGTACTTGATTACATCGCTCTTCATCTTGTACCCTTGGAGCTGGGCCTTTATGTCTAAAAAATCTGCATCTTGAGGGAAATTTCGAACAAAGTCATTACCCGTCCCTATTGGCACCACACCAAGAACCGCGTTATCATAACCCATTATTCCATTTAAGACTTCATTTACCGTTCCATCACCACCGCAGGCTATTATTCTAACCTCTTCATCAGGGCTTGTTGTAGCCATTTCTTCGCATACAAGTCTGGCAAATTTCTCGGCATCTCCTATAGCTTTCGTAATATAAAAGCCTACTTCCAAGCCTAACTCTTTGGCTATCATTGTGATTTCGTCTTTGCGTTTATCTAAATTTTTGCCTGTACCAGCTTTTGGATTTATTACAAATATTGTCTTCATCTTGTTCACCATCAACATTATATTTATTACCCTCATTTTACATTCATTTAATTTCAATATCAACCTTCTTTTACCTTTTATTTTCCACTGTCGTGGGGTATAATAACTTCTATATTGAAACAAAAGGAGGCAAAAAATGGATCCAAGAGTTAAAGAATTATCCAAATTACTTACTTCATATTCATGCAATTTGCAAAAGGGTGAAAAAGTATTAATAGATTACGAGGGAGAGTGCTGTCGTCCCCTAGTTAGACAGCTTATCAAAGACGCATATGCTCTAGGTGCAAAGCCTTATGTTAACCACAGAGATGGCACTATCTTAAGAGAAATCTTACTGGGAGCTGATGAAGAGCAGATTGAATTCCAAAACGATTATCAACTGTATCAAATGAAAGGTATGGACGCTTATATTGCTGTAAGAGCCGGAGAAAACACATCCGAACTTGCAGATGTTCCTTCCGAAAAATTAAACATGTATTATAGACTTACAACTCCTACTTTAGACTACCGCGTAAATAAGACTAAGTGGGTTGTATTAAGATATCCAAATCCTTCAATGGCACAGCTTGCAAACAAATCCCAAGAAGCTTTTGAAGATTTTTATTTCGACGTTTGCACACTAGATTATAAGAAGATGAGTGATGCTATGACACCACTTGTAGAACTTATGAATAAGACAGACAAGGTTAGAATCGTAGGTCCTGGAACTGATTTAACTTTCTCAATCAAGGATATTCCTGCCGTTAAGTGTGACGGAGAAAGAAACATTCCTGATGGTGAAGTATACACTGCGCCTGTTAAGGATTCTATGAACGGCGTTATTTCATATAACACATTCTCTGAAGAACAAGGTTTTACTTTTGAAAATATCAAATTTGAGATTGAAAACGGCAAGATTGTCAATGCTACTGCTAACGACACAGAAAGAATCAATGCACTTCTTGATACAGATG
The DNA here is from genome assembly GCA_017547345.1 of Bacillota bacterium. Next base: position 8,676 of record JAFYPY010000034.1, read on the forward strand.
AGGGTGCTCGTTACTTCGGCGAATTTGCTATCGGCGTTAACCCATATATTCTTCATCCAATGAAGGATACTCTTTTCGACGAGAAAATCTGTGGAAGCTTCCACCTAACTCCAGGTAAATGCTACGAAGATGCTGATAACGGCAACCACTCTTCTGTTCACTGGGACTTAGTTATGATTCAGCGTCCCGAATACGGTGGTGGAGAAATCTATTTCGATGATGTTCTTGTAAGAAAAGACGGCGTTTTTGTAATTGATGAATTAAAAGGACTGAACCCTGAAAACTTAAAATAATAATTATTACAAAATTAAAAGGTCGTGGCTTACCATTTAGGTAATTCACGACCTTATTTTTTATAATTATACCCTCGGATCGTCTCTCTTGGGTGTGATAACCCTTTCGTCGAAATCGACTTTTGAGCAGCTATGCTGTGAGAGGAGATAAGACGAATAGAGATTACCACGAACCTCCTCCGCCTCCACCGAAGCCACCGCCGGAGAAGCCTCCACCGCCGCCACCGAAGCCGCCTCCGCCGCTTCCGGAGTCGTCGCTAACAGTAAACTTGATATTGTTTGAAATGCTGCGGCTACAACTATTCATCATTCTAGACATCATCCAAACATCAAACATATCTGTATCGTTAGTTCCTACATACCATGTAGGTCTTTCTATATTGATATTCTCAAAATTCTTTGCCCACTTATCTGTTAATCCCATTACATAAGCATACGGTAAAACGTTGTAGAAGTAACTAGGATTTTCTTCAATAAGCATATTTATTCTGTCAACCTCAGCTGCCTCAATAAAGTTTTTAAGACCTAAAAGCTTACCCATAAGTTCAATGCTCTGCTTAGTTCGCTGTCTCATCTGGCTAACAGCAATACTCGCTCCAAACAGAAGAACAAACAGTATTACAGTAAACCAAAGGGCTTCTATCATAGTTCCTACTACATAGCTGTATAAACCCACGGAAACTGCCTGAATAATGGTTATCACTGCTCCCCCTACAACTCGGTTTTTCTTGCTCATAGTATGTACTTTGTCAGCACGAACTATGGTAACAAGTAATGTTATCAGTGAAACAATGATTCCTACTGTTGCAAATACAGTCGGAAGTATCATTCCACTATACCACTGTGCTAGCACCAAAACTATAACCTCTACCGCTACAAAGAAGACTAATCCCAGAATTTGAAGAACTCCTGACATAAGTGACATCTGCCTATTTTTCTTTTTGAAGTAATGGCCGTTAAGCTGTTCATAAGCAGTCAAATAATTGTCTCCGAATTCTTCGTCTAGGTCATCGATATTGATGGAATCTCCCTTTCTAAATAGCCCGATGAAAAGAGTTCTTGCAAAGTTCTTTTCATTACCATCTATTTCTTTAAGTTTAGTTATAATAAAATCTTTCTTATCAAATATTCCTTTTTTGTCTACTTCCTCAATAGAAATATATCCTTTATCAGCGAAGTAGAATATCAATGATAACAAATCCTTCTTGTCAACAGTATTATCCATAACAAAACCCACTTCTGCAGGTGTCATACCTTCAGGTGGATAAAATTCTACAGTTGGGATAATCTTCTTATCTCTGCCAAATAAGAACCACAACAAGATAATCATCACTGGCAAAAGAATTCCAAGTACGATTGTAGTAACCTTTGCCCAGCCGTATCCTGCTTCGCCTTGCCAGTAGCCTTCGGGAAGCTCACAGAAAACAGTGATACCTTCGCCCAAATCTAGGTGAGATGCATACAGAGTAAAGGAATTATCCTCTTTATTATACCCCCAGTGTGTATCATCTGTCTTCGTTGCACCATATCCGCCAATATAGACTTCAATGTCTTTTGTATCTATTTTCTTCGGAAATTTTATGCTCACTGAAGCCTTTTCTATTGGAGTCTCCCAACCCGTTGGAATTACATCCAAATATAAGAAATCTCTATTCTCATCCCTGTCTTCATAAATTTCCATTTGATAATAGATATTATACTGCTGCTCTCTTAGTAACACTTCATCTGCGTCACCTATCTTGATGACCATATTGCCATCTTCAGAATAAGTTTCATAGTTCCAATCTGGGACATCGATATCATTAATCTTCATATTCCCCATATCTTTATAATTACCTATTGGTATATAACGATATAACCCATGCTTATACTCCAAGAAATCAACAGATATTTTTTCAGTTATATCATATGTGTTATTCTCATGAACCACCACATCTACAAGATACAAATCCGTAGTCATATCATAAGCAAATGCCGATACAGTCGCCATTGCGAAGCACAACATGATTGCCATAGTCAAAATGGCAATTCGGATAACTTTATTTTTTGGTCTATTCATATTGTGCCTCCTATTAGAAGCTTACCTTCACATTCTGTCTTTCTTCAGGTGCATCTACTTCAAACATAGGCTTCTTTTCAAATTTGAAGATAGAAGCAATGATATTTGAAGGGAACATTTCACACTTAGTATTAAATTGCTTAATAACAGCATTGTAGTACTTACGAGAATTAGCAATGTCTTCTTCCACTGCCTTAAGCTGTCCCTGAAGATCCATAAAGTTTGTATTTGCTTTTAGGTCTGGATAACCTTCAGCTACTGCAAATAAGCTCTTTAGGCTTCCAGCAAGCATGTTTTCGCCCGCAAGTTTTTCTTCCATCGTGCCTGCCTCCTGAGCCATATTTCTTGCGGCGATAACCTTTTCTAGAGTTTCCTTTTCGTGTGTAGCGTACCCCTTTACTGTTTCAACTAAGTTTGGAATTAGATCATATCTTTTCTTTAGATATACATCCATTGTAGCAAAAGCTTCCTCGCAGTTATTTTTTAGCTTTATGAAGCTGTTGTACATCCCAATAACAATAATGGCAATAACTACTACTGCAATAATTAAACCAATAATCATAATCTTTCCTCCTTATTTTAACTCCCAATTTATGGGTTGTTGTCCAGTTACTTCTAAGAATCTGTTGGCTTTACTAAAATATCCACCTCCAAAGAATCCTCTGTAGGCTGATAGAGGGCTCGGATGTGGTCCTGTCAAAATCAAATGATTCTTGTTTGTAATTAAGTCTTTCTTACTAATTGCGTTTGCGCCCCAAAGTATGAATACCATAGGCGTTTCTCTTTGGTTCAGCAGTTCAACAATTCTGTCAGTAAAGGTTTCCCAGCCTTTACCCTTATGTGAATTGGCCTGCCCCTTTCTAACAGTTAAAACCGTATTGATAAGCAAAACCCCCTGCTTTGCCCAGTCCTCCAGGTAACCGTGTCCCGGAGCTTTATATCCCAAATCACTTTCAATTTCTTTATAGATATTTACTAGTGACGGCGGGATCTGCACTCCCTTGTTGACAGAAAAGCATAGTCCATGGGCTTGATTTGGCTCATGGTATGGATCTTGCCCCAAAATTACAACCTTTGCGCCTGAATATGAAGAATATTTTAGTGCATTAAATATATCTCCCTTAGGCGGATATATAGTTTGATTATCATATTCTTCTCTTAAAAACTCTCTAAGTCCTATGTAGTATTCTTTTTCAAACTCGCCGGCAAGTGCCTGGTCCCAATCATTTCCTATCTTAACCATGTTCGCCTCCATTAGATTTATTATACCACACTTTATCGCTTTTGTTGTATAATACTACCATGAGTAATGTATACATTAGCCATTTGGCACACAATAAAATAAAGAACTTTCTCATAGAATCCGGTCACAGAGTTTTAGAGGTTTCTCCATTAGCTGAAGTCGATTCAGCCATCAGTTCCCACCCAGACATCTATATGTGTCATTTAGGAAAAGAATTATTCCGTGGTGATCCATCTAAGCTAACACATAACTATCCAGGCCACGCTATATATAATGGGTGCTCTACCGGAAAATATTTTATACACAACCTGAAAATTACTGACAAAAAGCTACTCAATGAAGTAGAAAATCTCGGTCTAATAAAAGTAGATGTACGCCAAGGCTACGCCAAATGTAGCTGCATAGTAGTAGATGAAAACTCAATCATTACTGCAGATAAAGGAATAGCCAAAGCTGCTAATGATGCAGGTCTAGACGTGTTAGTTATAGATCATGCACAAGTGGAATTAGAAGGTTACCCTTATGGTTTTATAGGAGGTGCCACTGGCAAAGTTGGAAATGTCATATTGTTTAATGGCAATTTACGAGACCATAGTAATTACAAGGAAATCAAAGAATTTATTGAAAGGCGCGAAGTCAACATCAAGTACTTTGAGGACTACCCTCTAACTGATATCGGCTCAATTATCGAAGAATGAAAAAACACGCAATAATTCCAATTTTCATACCACATAAAGGCTGTCCTAATGATTGCGTTTTTTGTAATCAGCGCAAGATTACAGCTAGAGGTCAAGATGTTACAA
>JAFYPY010000035.1 GCA_017547345.1 Bacillota bacterium
TGGAGAATATTTCATAGATACGAATTTTGACGAAATATGTCAAAAATTGATGGAATTGTTGCCACTAACAAGCCTTGAATATATTATGAGTCCTGATATAGAAGCTAAACTTTGCAGGGCACTAAATTATGGAGAAGAAAGATGGAAGTAACGTTAAAAGAACTTCTTGATTCAAGAGAAAATAGAGTATGGCATCAGCAGGAGTTGCTAAAAAACTATGGTGGAGTTTTGGTATCCGTTACTCTCAACATTCCTGGCCCAATCAAAGATAAACCCGAATACCAAAAGGTTATGGAGTGGGGAATGGAGGCACTAATCGCAGCATATGGAGCAAATGTCATGCACAGCGAAAATAGATTCCTAAAGACTGGTAGCGAAGGGTATATTTGTCTAAAGGGTTTAGATAAAATAGAGGCTAAGTATCTTGCTGTAATAATAGAATCTATGTCTCCAAAGGCTAGATTGCTTGATATCGACATTTTGGATAAAGATGGCTCAGTTAGTAGAAGCCAGCTAGGTTTTGATGCGCGCAAATGTTTAATTTGCGATGAAGATGCCAAGGCTTGTGCTAGAAGTCAAAGACATAGTATAGAAGAGCTGATAGCTAAAGTTGATCAGCTAGCCAACCAATAGAATTTTAAGGGGTAGAAACCTCGTTATACAAAGAAAATTCCAGACCTTGTCTGGAATTTTTTATACATACTTTATTCTTTTATAAATAATTTTCTTATGCCTGTACCAATTGCAACACCACCTACCGTAATAACTGCATAAAATACTAGGTAGATGTATGCAGTATAGTTCATATATAGCATAATTGCAGGTATAAAACCTACGCTTGCAATTATAGGGAAAATAAATTTCATTTCGCTCTTAGTGAAAGCTCCAACTATTACTGAAAGTGCAAATGTTAAACCAAACTGCAAAATTACAAGTCCCATAATATCTGTAGGACCGGCAAAAACTGGCATAGCATAGAATATGATTGTTTGAAGTAATATAAAAAAAAGTCCTTTTTTAATCTTTGACATAGCTTTACTCCCAGGAGCCATCGTCCTTTTTGCCACAGTCATCAAAGTCGCAATCGCGCCAATCTTCTCTTAATTTATTTGTTTCGGCCGTAGCATCATTAGCGGTTCTTTTTTTGAAATAATCTCCGTAAGATTCCCACGAATCACGTTTATCTTTTTCAGTATTCATAGAGAGCCCCTCCTTTGGGAGTATGATTGTTAGTAGAATATCATAATTAGCCGATTTTGTCTGCCAGTTCTGCGATTGCTTCAGCAATTTTTATTCTCTGTGGGCATACATCGTTGCAAGCATGACAACCTAGACATGCGCTTGGTCTTTTGTCTTCAGGCAAGGCATCGACTGCCATTGGTGCGATGAAGCCTTGGTCTGTAGAGTTGTGCTCGTTATATAAAGCAAGTAATACAGGAATGTCCAATCCCTTAGGACAATGAGTAGTGCAGTAACGACAAACAGTGCATGGCACGGGATCAATTAAATCTCTTGCTGTGTATAAGAGAACCATTGCTTCGCGTTCGTTAAGTGGTCTTTCTGTGTTCATAGTCTGGATGTTTTCTTTGAGTTGGTCTAGGGTAGACATTCCTGAAAGAACTAATTGGACGCCGGGAACACTCTGTAGGAAACGGAAGCCCCAACCTGCATCGGATTCGCCAGGTCTAAGTTCCTTTAGTACGCTGGACTGGTCTTCGGGAAGATGGGCCAACTTGCCACCTCTTAATGGCTCCATAACGAAAATTGGAATGTTTTTCTTATTTAGATAATCTACCTTTTGGGAAGCCTTTTGGAAATCCCAGTCAAGCCAGTTAAGTTGAATCTGGCAGAATTCCATATGTTCTCCTGCAGCTTCTAGGAATTTCTTAAAGGCTCTAAATCTTGCATGGCTGGAAAATCCTAGATGCCTGATTCTTCCCAATTCCTTTTGCTTTAGAAGATAAGGGATAATTCCATTCTTTTCATCTAAATATTCATCTATATTAAGTTCGCATACGTTATGTAACATGTAAAAGTCGAAATATTCCATGCCTGTTTTGGCAAGCTGCGCCTCAAATATTTCTTCAACTTTACCCATGTTTGATAAATCATAACCAGGGAACTTGCTAGCTATATAGTAACTATCGCGTGGGTATTTGCAAAGGATTTGGCCAGCAACTTCCTCAGAATTACCCCCGTGGTATCCCCAAGCGGTATCGAAGTAGTTAACGCCGTTTTCCATAGCGTATGCAATCATTTCTTCTGCCTTCACTATATCAATTTTGTTTTCATCACCATCGATTACAGGAAGTCGCATACAACCCAAGCCTAGGGTGGAGAGTTTTTTGTTTTTGAAATTCTTGTACAACATAAGCTAGTTCTCCTTTTTATAATATTTTATTTTAACGGAGTAAAGTTAGATATTCAAGTATAAATATTAACTTTTTGTTGACTTTCCACAAGGTGGAAAGTGTAGTATTGTTATAATAAATAAAGGGGGAACGATTATGGTAAGAATTGAAAATTTAACTAAGCATTATAAGGGTAGCGAAAAAGGCGTGACAGACTTATCGCTGCATGTTATGCCAGGGGATATATATGCCTTTATTGGACACAATGGTGCAGGCAAGACTACACTTCTAAAGTGCATAGCTGGGATTCATGACTTTGAAAAAGGTTCAATATATGTTGATGGAATTTCACTTTCTGAAGATATTAACAGCTGCAAGAAGTCTTTTGCATATATTCCTGATAATCCTGATTTATATGAATATTTGACAGGAATTCAGTTTTTGAACTTTATAGCAGACGTCTTTGGTGTTTCGGCTAAAGAACGTCAGGAAAGAATCACTAAATACGCGGAAGCTTTTGATATAACATCGTCTTTAGGCGATTTAATTTCCTCATATTCTCATGGTATGAAGCAGAAACTTGCAATTATAAGTGCTCTTATACATAAACCAAAACTTATGATTTTAGACGAGCCATTTGTCGGACTTGATCCAAAAGCCTCGGTTACACTGAAGGAAATAATGAAAGAAATCTGTGATGACGGTGGAGCTATATTTTTTTCCACACATGTTCTAGATGTGGCAGAAAAATTATGTAATAAAGTTGCAATTATAAGGGATGGTAAGCTGCTTGTGAGTGGTTACATGAACGACATAGTGAAAGATGGAGATTCCTTAGAGGATATCTTTATGGAGGTGGCTGTAAATGCTAAGAGAGATTAGTGTTTTGGCAAAGCTGAATCTATGTAA
>JAFYPY010000036.1 GCA_017547345.1 Bacillota bacterium
TATATTTCTTCATCCTTCATAAGTCCATCTGCATGGATGCCAGCTTTAGTGATATTAAAACTATCGCCTACAAAAGGTGTCATAGGAGGGACATCATATCCCATTTCGTATTTGAAATAGTCTGCAATTTCTGTTATAACGCCTGGATTCATACCGTCTAGGGAACCTCTAAGAGAAGCATATTCGAAGACCATTGCCTCAAGAGGAATGTTTCCGGTTCTTTCTCCTATACCAAGCATAGAACAATTGACTGCGCTGGCTCCATATAGCCATGCAACCGTAGCGTTAGCAACGGCTTTATAGAAATCGTTGTGACCATGCCACTCGAGCATCTCACTTGGTACGCCGGAGTAAGTCTGTAGCCCGTAGATTATACCGGCAACACTTCTAGGAAGTGCAACCTCTGTGTAAGGAACGCCGTAGCCCATAGTATCGCAAGCTCTTATCTTAACAGGAATGCCAGCGTCTTTAGAAAGCTCCATTATTTCGTTTACAAAAGGAACGACGAACCCATAGAAGTCAGCCCTGGTGATATCTTCTAAATGGCATCTAGGAACAACTCCTGCATCGAAGGCGTCGCGAATTGTTTCTAAATAATAGTCAACTGCCTGTCTTCTTGTCATACCCATCTTCTTGAAAATGTGGTAATCACTACAGGATACCAGTATACCGGTTTCCTTAATTCCAAGATCTTTTACAAGCTGGAAGTCTTCTTTTTTTGCCCTAATCCAAGTTGTTATTTCGGGGAATTTAAAACCGAGTTCCATACACTTGGAAATGGCTTCCTGATCTTTTTTTGTATATACAAAGAATTCAGACTGTCTTATTACCCCGTAAGGGCCACCCAATTTGTTTAGTAACTGGTATAAGTCCACTATTTGTTTAACCGTATACGGAGCCATAGACTGCTGTCCATCTCTAAAAGAAGTGTCTGTAATCCAGATATCTTCAGGCATATTAACGGGAACTCGTCTATGGTTAAAGGCAATCTTTGGTACTTCTTCATAGTTAAACATTTCTCTATATAGTTCAGGTTCTTCTATGTCCTGTAAGCTGTATTTATATATATTTTTTTCTAATAGATTGGTTTTCTTTGATAATTCTAACATTTCTACCTCCGTAAACTCACCCTGTATTTTATCGCTTTAATTCATTAAAGTAAAACCTGTACACAAGCATACCATTTAATGCACCTCTTCGTCAAGGTTTTTCACAAAAAATTCATAAAAAGAATGACAGGAATATTGTTATTCGCTGTCATTCTCGTTGGTGTTGGTTAAATGAGTAAAAGGACCTTTGAAACCTTTGGCAATGCTTTTTATAGAGCTGTTTTCCTGTGAAGTCTTTTCCGTCACCATTTCTTTGATTTTGGACTTCAGTATGATTCTGTCTTGTGCGCCTACTTCAAAGGTATCTCTGTATGATGAGTCTTCGGCATCAATAAGGCACAGTGGTGGAAAAACAACACACCACCAATTTTGCCCATTCCCTTGGCCTATGGTTATGTTTAGAGCTTTGTAGTTACCTTCGGGGAAAAGCATGCCATCATACTCTTTTGCAGGGATGTGGCGTATCCCAATATCTATAGTACAATTGTAATTATATCCTTTAGAAGAGATGGCATCTTCTGCCCACTCTTGAATAGTAGGGAGATTTTCTTTTATATAGTTTTCTATAATTGCACTTTCCTGTAGAAGACAAGAATCGATTAACCCTTGTTTTTCGCTTACTACTTTTGCTAATCTTTTTTCCAACTTTTGCATTACATAGTCTTTTACTATGAGTTTAAGTTGCTGGTCCTCAACGCTGTCGCTGTTGGCTATCACATGGAATCTAATTATTCCTGGATGTTCATTTGGAAGAGTTTCCTTTGCCAATACGGTTTCCATACCGCCTAGAATTAATGTTGATATAATAATAAGTAAAAAAATCTTTTTTCCTATTTTTCTGTCCATAATATACCTCCTGTCAAAAGGATTATGGACAAGAGGAAAATTTTTATACAATTATTTTATAATAAGTAGTTTTTTCCCTAAAGGAAGAATATCACTTTCAAGATGATTGATGCTTATGATATTGTCCGTACTTGTTCTAAATTTCTTTGCAATTTGCCAAAGAGACTCATTCTCCTTACAGCAGTAGATGACCATAGGAGAGTGATGAGCAAAAGCTGCCATAGGGGCGAAGGAAGGCGAAGACATAAGCTTGAAGGAGGTTTCTTTTATTGCATCATACTTTATTACAATTGTTCCGTTGAACTCTAGTTGCTTCCCATTGATTTTTTCCGACCAGAGATCTTTTAGATTAACATCGAATGAAATCTTCGACCTTTTGTCTGTATCATCAATTGTGGTGGCAAGGCGAAAAGGAATTTCTTCAGTTAATGAGAATACACTATTGGTTTCGTCAGCGAGAGTACAAATCATTATAGCAGATATTACACCGGAACAGATTGCTTTGCCTTGCTCAAAGGAAGAGTCAATTGATTTTATTTTACCTGAAGTAAAAATGATATCCTCAATATCGCAGGAAAGATTCTTTGGCACGAAGATTTCACGAATAGATGACTCGGAGAAGATGTTTCCAGTAGCAACTGTATTATTAATTTGCGCATATTCACACAAGAATTTCTTTTCTCTATGGTATGCATCCACAAGCACTTCTTTTTCGATTTTTTTATAAAGTTCAATGTATGTGGCTAGTTCTCCTTCTAGGCACAAAATATTTTGACCATCCTCGTGCTTGACAAGTTTCAAACTGAGATGGCTGCAATCGAAAGAAGTGAAGGCTTCCGTGTTGGAATTGCCACAAGAGATAGGTATAAACTGAGTGAATTCAACTTTTTCTTGAATTTGCTTAAAGTTACTGGACAAAGGAACATTGTCAATAGGCGATTTATCGTAACAAAGAGCGTTTACGCAGACGAATCCGTTGACTATCACCTTATCTTGTGACACTTGCTTATAATTTTCTACAATATTTATGGAACTTAGCATAATATCGCCAGGTTGCCAATCGGCAAAAGACGATATGTTTTCTTTTATAGATAATACATCTTTTTTCCTTTGTACAAGATGGGAAAACTCCATTTTTTCTTTTAGAACTTCAAGTTTGTCGTTAGATATACCTTCAAAGAGATTGACAGTTTGCTGAGTAAATTCTTTTGATGAGATTATAATAGTAGCCCTTACCTTGTATTTTCGTTCATTGACAATAGAGTATTCGATTTTATCAACTTTGCAATGGAAAAATGCAGAAGACGAAGGTGTAGCTTTCAATTGTTCCTTAAAAGGAATAGTTGTCTCCATTGAGATGATTGGACATAGTTTGTTGGGTTTTTCAGGTATGTAGAGTGTCTGAAGTTTCAAGTGGCCGGATAGATTTATGTATTCGTCTTGCTTTGAGGAGGTGAATTCGCGGGTGGAAAGAGCACATGAACCCTCCATAATAAGGATCTCCTTCAGATCCGGTTTTATATCGGGCACTAAAATATCTTCTTCTATGCTCAAAGTAAGCCCAGGACCTTCGGTAATACTTGTAGTATCCACAGAAGAGTATATGGCATCTTTTGTGATTGGAACAATGGATATGGTATCCTTTTCTTTTGCAGGCATCATTGCATAATCCGGTATATCTTTTTCAAAATTCATAATGAATCCCCTTTCCGTAGCTATTGTTGTTTTAGTCTATGAAAAGAGAGGGGGATGTATTACAGCGGAAATAAAAAATACCCGGAATGACTCCGAGCATTTTAGCTACATATTTAATAATTTATCTAAAATTTTATGTGCAGCTTCATATTTTGACATCTTTTCTAACTCTTCTACGCTATCTTTTGTGATAAGTGTGATGATATTAGTATCAACGCCGAAACCTGCACCTTCTGTTCTAAGAGAGTTTGCGCAAATCATATCGCAATTCTTCTTAGCAAGTTTCTTCTGGGAATTTTCTAGCATATTTTCTGTTTCCATGGAGAATCCGCAAATGATTTGCCCTTCTCTTCTGTGTTCACCTAAATATGCTAAGATATCCTGTGTTCTCTTTAGAGGAATGAACATATCTCCATCAGCCTTCTTGATTTTGTTATCAGCTACAGTCATAGGTGTGTAGTCTGCAACTGCGGCCGCTTTTATGATGATATCCTGCTCATCCATGCGTTCTGTAACTTCGCGGAACATATCCCCTGCGCTCATAATAGGAACTGGCTTTACGAACATAGGGACTTCGCATGTCATATTACCATGAACTAAAGTTACATCTGCGCCTCTCAGCATAGCGGCTTTAGCCACTGCGCATCCCATCTTACCACTAGAATGGTTTGTAATGAATCTAACAGGATCGATTGGCTCTCTTGTAGCACCTGCGGTAACTAGAACTTTCTTGCCTTCAAGATCCTTTTCGAAAGCAATTTCTCTAAGCACATACTCGAAAAGAATTTCTTCATCCGGCATTCTGCCATCTCCTAAATCTCCGTTTGCAAGCATACCAGAGCCTGGAGTTATGATTTCATAGCCAAATCTCTGTAGTTTCTGGATGTTATCCTGGACGATAGGGTTATGGTACATGTTGTGGTTCATTGCAGGAGCAACTATCTTCTTGCAAGGACAAGCGATGATAGTAGTAGTAAGCATATCGTCAGCAAGTCCGTTAGCAAGCTTTCCGATAACATTGGCGGAAGCAGGAGCGACTAAAACAACGTCGGCTCTCTTGGCTAAAGCAACATGCTCTACGCTATACTGGAAGTTACGGTCAAATGTGTCGATTAAACACTTATTGCCTGTTAAAGACTCAAATGTAATTGGGTTAATAAACTGAGTAGCATTCTGAGTCATCAGAACCTGAACATCTGCACCTAGCTTTTTTAACATACGGGCAACATTAGGCATCTTGTATGCTGCAATACTACCAGAAACGGCAATTACAACTGTTTTTCCTTTTAACATTTTAATACCTCTTACTTATATAGTTTTAAGTCAAATCAACAATATCATAAGACATATACATAAATCAAGTCGAAAAAGACTAGAACTTTGTGAAATTTGTGATATAATATAAAGCTGGCAAAGGGACAGTGCTATAAAAGAACATATTGCAAGTATTCCGAGGAAGGAAACTTGACAGTTCTCGCATATGGCGTCTCGGAGCCGAATGTATTGTACCCTCGAAAGAGGAATAATAACATAAGGAGGGTTCGTAAATGAAACGAACAAAGACACTTGAGTTGGCACAGATGGCTTTACTTGCTACTTTAGTTGTAGTTTTAGCATTTGTACCATACGTGGGATATATTAGAATCCCAGTCCTTGCCATTCAGGCAACGACAATTCACATTCCGGTAATTATCGGATCAATTTTGTTAGGCCCTAAGTGCGGGGCAATTCTTGGTGGTCTATTTGGACTAACAAGTTTAATCAATAATACTTTCCAGCCTGGCATAACGTCATTCTGCTTCTCACCTTTTGTACAGATTGGCGAAGATATGGGTGGAAGTCCACTAGCTTTAATTGTATGCTTTGTACCAAGAATTCTTATTGGAGTAGTACCATACTTTGTGTACAAGGGAATTCAGTTCCTCAACAGAGACAGTGACAAAGGAAGAAAATTCTCACTTCTTGTAGCAGGTGTCGCAGGCTCACTTACTAACACAATTTTAGTAATGAGCATGATTTACATATTCTTTGGACAGGCGTATGCAGAAGCAAGAAACATCGCTTATGAAGCAATTGTTGGCGTAATTATGTCAGTAGTTGCAATAAACGGTACAATTGAAGCGATTATTGCGGCTCTAATTGCATCAGCAGTAGCTACGGCTATTATGAAGAGCAAAATATTAAAGAAGTAAAGAATCTGGAGGAAAAAGATGATTCTGGTAATAGATATAGGAAATACAAATATAGTACTTGGTTGTTATGATGGTGACAAAGTGGTATTTAGAGAAAGAGTATCAAGCACACAGAAAGCGACAGATCTTGAATACGCTGTAAGCATTAAAACTGCACTCGAAATGAATCGCATTTCTTTAGATGGTGTTAGCGGTGTAATTATGTCATCTGTAGTGCCATCTATTACCAATACATTCAAGAGGGCTATTGAAAAACTTTGCGGAATCAAACCGATTGTTGTAGAACCTGGCATTAAGACGGGGCTAAGCATCAAAATTGATAACCCTGCTCAGCTTGGTAGTGACCTAGTAGTAGATGCAGTTGCAGGCACAGCTGAATATCCGGTTCCTCAGATTATCATCGATATGGGTACAGCGACTACATACTCTGTTATAGATAATAAGAAAAACTATATCGGCGGCATGATTACTACGGGTATGGCTGTTTCAACAGATGCACTTATTGGCAGAACTGCACAGCTTCCAAAGATTGCTTTTGATACACCTAAGAGACTTATCGGCAAGAATACTGTAGAATGTCTTCAGAGTGGTATTATGTATTCCACGGCGTGCAGCATTGATGGAATGATCGAAAGAATCGAAGCAGAATTAGGCGAAAAGTGCACAGTCATTGCCACAGGAGGACTTGCACACCTAATCACACCACTTTGCAAGAGAGAAATCATCCTTGATGAAGATCTAATGCTAAAGGGTTTAATCAACATTTATAAGAGAAACTGCGA
>JAFYPY010000037.1 GCA_017547345.1 Bacillota bacterium
AGTAACCTTCTAAAATATGTGCTCTTGCTTCAGCTTTCTTCTTATCGTAAATAGTTCTTCTTGTAACTACTTCTTTCTGATGCTTTAGATATTCAGAAATGATTTCGTGTAAGTTTAGAACCTTTGGTCTACCGTCAACTAGTGCAAGCATAATCATAGAGAAGCTATCCTGCATCTGAGTATGCTTATATAGTCTATTTAGGATGATATTTGGATTAGCATCTCTCTTTAACTCGATAACGATTCTCATACCCTTACGGTTTGACTCGTCACGAAGGTCAGTGATGCCTTCAATTTTCTTATCGTTGACAAGGTCTGCAATCTTTTCTATAAGTCTTGCCTTGTTAACCTGATAAGGAATTTCTGTTACAATAATCTGCTGTTTGCCACGAGCTGCTTCTTCAATTTCAGTTACGGCTCTAACAACAACCTTACCCTGACCAGTTCTGTAAGCTTCTCTCATTGGACCTTTGCCCATGATAACTGCTCCAGTAGGGAAGTCAGGACCTTTAACAATCTTAATTAAATCTTCAACTGTTGCTTCTGGTTCGTCGATTAACTTGACGCATGCATCAATTACTTCACTTAGATTGTGTGGAGGAATTGATGTCGCCATACCCACAGCGATACCATTAGAACCGTTAACTAGTAGGTTAGGGATTCTAGCTGGTAAAACTACAGGTTCTTTTTCTTCGCCATCGAAGTTAGCCATAAAATCAACTGTGTCTTTATCTAAATCTCTTAGCATCTGTAATGCTAAAGGTGTCATTCTTGCTTCTGTATAACGCATTGCTGCTGCGCCATCGCCGTCAACGGAACCAAAGTTACCGTGACCATCAACAAGAGGGTAATGAGTATTGAATGGCTGAGCAAGTCTAACCATCGCATCATAGATAGATGAGTCACCATGTGGGTGATATTTACCCATTACTTCACCGACGATACGGGCAGATTTCTTATGTGGCTTGTCCGGAGTAACTCCAAGACCTGACATACCATAAAGAATTCTTCTGTGTACCGGCTTAAGTCCGTCTCTTACATCTGGAAGGGCACGACCTACGATAACTGACATGGCATAGTCGATATATGAATTTTGCATTTCATCGCTGATTTCATGCTGAATCAGCTTCTGATCTTCTAAAAATGTAGCCATTTTTATTGTAGTCCTCCTTCCTTAAATATCTAGTGTCGCATATACTGCGTTTTCTTCAATAAATTTCTTTCTTGGTGGAACCTTATCACCCATTAGGGTAGAGAAGATTTGGTCTGCTGCTGCACTGTCTTCAACAGTAATCTGGACTAATGTTCTGTGTTCATAATCCATTGTTGTATCCCAAAGCTGTTCAGCATCCATTTCACCAAGACCTTTGTAACGCTGAATGTCAGCCTTACCAGCCTTTTCTTCCAGCTTCTTCATAAGCTTAACCTGTTCATCTTCACTATAAGTGTAGTAAACATCTTTACCTTTCTTTACCTGGTAAAGAGGAGGTTGCGCTGCATATACGTAACCACCTTCGATAAGTGGTCTCATGAATCTGTAGAAGAATGTTAATAATAGAGTTCTAATGTGAGCACCGTCTACGTCGGCATCGGTCATGATAATGATCTTGTGATATCTTAGTTTTTCGATATTAAAATCGTCACCAATACCACAGCCGAAAGCAGTAATCATATTCTTAATTTCATCAGAACTTAAAATTCTATCAAGTCTTGCTTTTTCTACGTTTAGAATCTTACCTCTTAGAGGAAGGATAGCCTGACGCTTTCTATCTCTGCCGTCCTTAGCAGAACCGCCGGCGGAATCCCCTTCGACTAGGAAGATTTCACAATTTGCTGGTTCCTTATCTGAACAGTCAGCAAGTTTACCTGGCATTGAGAATTTTTCTAATGCGCCACTTCTTCTAACTGTTTCTCTAGCTTTTCTTGCAGCTTCTCTTGCACGAGCAGCCTTTTGACATTTTTCTAAAATAGTCTTTGCCTGTGCTGGATTTTCTTCAAGGAAAGCAAGTAAGTTTTCGTTAGTAGCTTTTTCAACGAAACCTCTCATTTCAGGATTACCAAGTTTACCCTTAGTCTGACCTTCAAACTGTGGTTCACCTAATTTAACAGAAACGATAGCTGTTAAACCTTCTCTTACGTCATCACCTGACAGTGGAGTATCGTTATCCTTAAGAATCTTTGCCTTTTTACCATAATCATTGAAGATTCTAGTTAAAGCACTCTTAAATCCTACGATGTGTGTACCACCATCTACTGTATTGATGTTATTTGCATATCCTAAAACGAGTTCATTGTAGCTGTCTGTATATTGCATTGCGACTTCAACTTCGCAATTTTCTTTTTTAATTTCAAAATAGATAATATCATTATGAATAGCAGTCTTACTTTCATTCTGGAATTTTACATATTCCTTGATACCGCCTTCATAATGGAAAGTTTCACTCTTCTTTTTACCTTCTCTATCATCCTTAAACATGATTTTGATTCCCTTGTTAAGGAATGCCATTTCACGAAGTCTATGCTGAAGAGTGTTGTAGTCGAATACTGTTGTTTCAAAGATTTCTCCATCTGGCCAGAAAGTAGTCTTTGAACCAGTAGCTCTCTTTGATTCTCCGATAATTTCAAGAGGTGCAACAGTTTTTCCACGTTCGTAGCACTGCCTATAAATGTTACCATTTCTCTTAATTTCAACTTCCATGTGAGTGGAAAGGGCATTTACTACAGAAGCACCTACACCATGAAGACCACCAGATACTTTATATCCTCCGCCACCGAACTTACCACCTGCATGTAATACAGTATGAATAACTTCAACAGCTGGGATTCCAAGTTTAGGATGCTTGTCTACAGGCATACCTCTACCATCGTCTTCTACAGTAATTGAATTATCTTTATTTATGCTTACTTTAATAGTTTTGCAGTAACCAGCTAAAGCTTCATCCACAGAGTTATCCACAATTTCATATACTAAGTGGTGTAAACCTCTTGGGCCGGTACTACCTATATACATACCAGGTCTTTTTCTTACAGCTTCAAGA
>JAFYPY010000038.1 GCA_017547345.1 Bacillota bacterium
ATTAGGCACAGCAAAGCCCTTGATTGCAATCGCAAAGGCTGCTATAAGGAAACCAACAAGAAGGACTGCACACCAAGACAGAGCCTTTTTTCTCTTAAACTTTAGTTGTCTGCGCTCATCCGCCTCCTCAACCCACTTATCGAAGGTCTCTCTGGAAGGCATCTCTATTAAATCTTCTAAGTCTTCGAAGTCCCCTTCACGCAAGGCAGCTTCCAGCTTTTCGCCTATGCTCTTTCTATAATCCTTATTTTCCATGTTCATACCCTCCCTCAATCAAGAGATCCCTCAATTTTATCTTTGCCCTTCTGGCGATACTCTTGGTATTATTCAAATTCTCACCTATCATCACCGCAATATCCTTCAGCTTTTCGTCATACTCATACTGAAGGCACAAAACTAGCC
This sequence comes from Bacillota bacterium, assembly GCA_017547345.1. The sequence goes on from JAFYPY010000038.1 coordinate 403, forward strand.
TTTCTTTTTCGCTCAGCTTCATCAGACTCTCGCGAAGTAGGCAAATATCCGAATCAATAATCATCTTCTCTAAAACGTCGCTTTCATAGGCATTTTCGCTTCTTAATTGTACCATATCTTCTTCGAAAGCACATTCAATAATTGATATATTGCTATATTTTCTTTTGTGTATAAGCCCCGTTGTCCTAGCGATGGCAATAAGCCACGCTTTTGCGCTATTTATGTCTCTTAGGTCTTTTACATTGCGAAATGCTATTACATAGGTTTCATGAATAGTATCCTTCAAATCTTCCGGCTCTAAACCGAACTTACTCAAATATCGCACCACATCTTTATAATATGTCATTAGTAAGTTTCTTCTTTGCTCTATCTCCCTATCATTCATGATGTCACCTTCTTTTCGTCATCTTTAATTAAAAAAGCACCTTCTTCTCAGAAAGCGCTTTTCTCAATACCATAATCTATTCTGCTGTGACTCCGTCTACATATATCTCAGCAATTTCGCGTATTCCCTTTAGCTGTCTGGCATCGCACTTGTGGATGAGTTCTATTATTTCCTCTTTGAATCGAATGGCAGTTTTGTCCGTTTCTATTTCATAAATGCATCCTGCTAGCAGATAATCCGCAGTAACATTCAATACTTGTGTCAAAATATAAAAACGCTTTATAGAAAGGCCTTTGTTTCCGTATTCGATGTCAGCAATGAACTGTGGAGACACATTTATTAGTTCCGCCAAATCTTCTCTGCTCATCTCTAGCGCAATGCGTCGTTCCCTGATTCGTTTGCCCATTTCTTTTAAATCCAAATCTTTAAGATCTTTATCTAAAACCTTAGCCATCGTTTATCATGATATCCCTTCAAAATCAATTTCTATAACAAAAAGTTATCACTTTTCAACTTTTAGTTAAACCAACTGACAGATTTGTTTTTACGCTAAAAGACAAAAACTTCCAACTTTTGCATTTTTAATGCAACTTTTTAGTGATTTTCTTATCTATTATATATAGAAGGGGCAATGGAAATAATTTAAGAAAAGGAGTAACATATGAAACTAGAGACTCAAATCTGCATTGCTAAAAACATAAGGATGCTTAGGACCTTGCAAGGCGTCAGTCAAGTTCGTATGGCCGTTGACCTTGGTCTATCCAAGGACAATTATGCAGGTTATGAACTTGGAAACAAAGAACCAGATGCAGAATTTCTGTATAAGTTGGCCCTTAGGTGCAACATTAAAATGGATGCTTTCTTTGAGAAGAACGAAAAGGAGTTTTTAAGGATGATTGCACAGAAACAATATGCAGATGATCATTTGGCAATTTTAATTGACCATTACAATGATTTGTCTTCCTTCTCTAAAGGTATGCTTTTGGAAAAGGCCCTTCAACTACTTGAAAGGGATAAAGAAATTGAGAGAAACCGAGAGCTATTAAAAAAGAGACGAGGAGACAAATAGACTACAAATATATGCAATAGAATTGAACACTACAACTACATACTAAAAAAGCGTGGGCTCAAGCTTTATTTACATAAGTTTGAACTCACGCTTTATTCTATTTGTTAAACATCGTCTTGCACTTTTCTTCTAATTCGTATTGCACACTCATTACCATATCTTCATTGCATAAGACTGCAAGCTTATCCCCGGCTTCAATTTTCGTTCCTCCGTGTGGCACGATTTCGTGGCCATCCCTTAATATAGAAACTACTAGTGCGCCTTTTGGTAATCTAATGGTCGACAACTCTTGTCCTTCCATCATAGAGCCAAAATAAACTTCACTTTCAATGAGGACTTTATTCCTTCTACTAGGCTTCTTTGCCTTGCTTCCGTCAACAAGCCTTTCTGTAAGTGCTTCATATAAAGGAGGACTCTTCATAAAATCTGCAACCATATATGCCACTAGCGAAACCATTGCCAATGAAAGTAGATTTGAGAAAGTTCCTGTCATTTCGCATATGAGTATGATTCCTGTAATAGGAGCTCTTACTATTGCGCTAAAATATCCTGCCATTCCAAGGATTACGAAATACTGAAGATATGTTTCTTCATATCCTGCAATAGGACTAATTGCCTCTGTAAAAAATCCCCCTGCAAGTGCCCCCAAAACGAGCATAGGAAGGAATGTCCCTCCCGGAAGTCCCGTCCCAAAGCTTATCATAGATGTGATAAACTTTACTGCCAAAAGTCCAAGAATGAGTCCTGCACCCATCTTTCCACTAGCCACGGGCTCAATCAATGAAGATCCACTGCCAAGAGCTGATGGCATGAAGATAGCAAGAATAATTACCATAACAAATGGAATTGCCATTCTTTTGACCGGTATAGGAATCTTCGCAAAGATGTCCTGAGTTAAGAAAGTAACCTTAGTATAAATGATTCCAAATATGCCAAGGGCTATTCCAAGGACCACTACAAGCCACATGCGTTGTAATGGAAGCCCATCACTTACAGTGAATTCGAAGATAGGCTTCATCCCGAATATGTATGCTGCAATACAGTCAGCACTTATAGCCGCTGCCATGGTCGTTAAAAGAACTTCCTGTGAGAAATTCTTGTGCATTTCTTCCAAGGTGAATACTACACCCGCAAGAGGCGCACCAAAGGCAGCCGCAAGGCCTGCTCCACTTCCCGCCGTTATCAACATTCTTTCTTCTGTTCTAAGACCTCTGTTGATTCTCGAAAATCCTTTTCCCGACATAGCACCTAGCTGCACGCTAGGTCCTTCGCTACCGAGTGACAGTCCTGCACCTATAGCCAGCAGACTCCCTATAAACTTGGCGAGAATTACCTGTAGCCAGTTTGCATTGAGTTTGCCCTTCATTTCTGCTTCAACCTGAGGTATACCGCTTCCTGCCGCCACAGGTTCTCTTTTGGATACAGCCGTAGCAACAAATAAAGCAAAGATTATGAGGCCTATTCCAAGAAGCCCTACGAGGAACTTCTGAGATGCCGCCGAAACCATAATTGTTCTCATTGTTTCGACTTCATGGAAGGCGTATCTATATAAAGATACTATACTCCCAGTAAATGCACCGACACCTACCCCCTGCAAGATAAGCTTGTACTTAAAACTGTCTTTTCGCTTGAGGATTTGTTTTGTTGCCGTGGCCCTGGTCCTTTTCAAATGTTCTTTTGTAGATTTTATATGTCGTCTTTTAATTATCTTTTTAGCCATTTATACTCCCAAATTATGCAAAATACAAGTTTGTAGTCACATATTCAGGATCGCATGTTACATCAATACCCATGCTTCTTAAAGTCTGCTCGTCTCTCTCACTTAGTATAGCTGTACAATGCGCCTTGCATCCCTTTAGGCTTGTAAGCATTTCTGTTGCCTTCTTTGCACAAGGGTTGCTTTCTGCGGAAATTGATAAGGCAATTAGAATTTCTTCTAAGTTTAAGCTTGTTCTATCGTGATTTAGAACATCAGCCTTTAGTACCTGAATATCATTAAATACATTTGGTGCAATTACATATTTTTCGTCATCAATGCCGGCAAGTCTCTTAACACCGTTAAGGACTGCTGCAGCTGCTGCTACCATTCTGCGGCTAGATCTACCTGTTACGATGCTTCCGTCTGGCATTTCTAGTGCCATAACTACGGCATTGGCGTATTTTTCATCTAAGCTACGCTTGTATTCAGCGTATTCTCTCGCTTCGTTTACAACTTTTCTGTCTTCTTCCTTAGCATTTACTTCCTTCATTAGAAGTTCTGAACGTTCAAGGGCACTTTCAGAAATATATCCCTTCTTATAGTCGCACTTGGCAATCATAACTCTACGGATGATTTCCTGAACGCATGCTTCCTTGACTGCTTCATCGTCAGTGATACAGAATCCCACTCTGTTTACACCCATGTCTGTTGGTGATAAGTACTTTGTTTCGCCTGTAATCTTTTCGATGATTCTCTTAACAACAGGGAAAACTTCAAGGTCTCTGTTATAGTTAACAGCCATCTCTCCATAAGCTTCTAAATGGAAGGAGTCAATCATGTTTACGTCCTTTAAGTCAGCTGTTGCTGCTTCATAAGATAAGTTTACAGGATGCTTTAGTGGTAGGTTCCAAACTGGGAATGTTTCGAACTTGGCATAACCAACCTTTACACCTCTTTTATACTCATGGTAAAGCTGGGATAAGCATGTAGCTAGCTTACCACTGCCGCCGCCGGGACCTGTTACTACTGCAAGCGGCTTAGTAACTTCAATATATGGGTTTGCGCCATAGCCTTCTTCACTTACGATAGTCTCAACATCTGTAGGATATCCCTTTGTATAATTGTGCTTATACGTTCTGATGCCTCTTCTTTCAAGTCTATTAATGAACTTGTTAACAGCAGGCGCATCTTCGTAACGAGTCACAACTACGCTGTTTACTGACAGATCATATTTGCGGAAAATATCAATAAGTCTTAAAACTTCAAGGTCATAAGTGATGCCGAAATCCTGTCTAGTCTTGCTGTTGATGATATCTCCTGAATAAATGCAAATAATGATTTCTGCCTGATCCTTTAGCTTCTGAAGCAATTTGATCTTTGCATTTTCATCAAAGCCTGGCAATACACGCATAGCATGCTTGTCATGGACTAATTTGCCGCCAAATTCAAGATATAGTCTTTCGCCATCTCCCTGATTGATTCTTTCAAGGATATATTTTGATTGCTCTTCGATGTACTTTTCTGAATCGAAACCTATTCTTTGCATTTTCTTCCCTCGTTTCTAATCTATTTATGTTAACTTCTAATTTACATTACTTCGATTGTAAGTCTGTTCTGGCTTTCTACCATGCCGTCCATGCTGATTTTATACTCAACATCGATAATTCCCTTTAGTTCATCTTTGTCGAATCCATTCTTAACGTAATTTGTCAGCACCTCGATTCCCATCGGGCCATAAGGTGTGTTATATACGCTGTTAAATCTCTTGCCTGTTTCAAAATATAGTTCTGTATTAAAACCGAAGTCTCCGTTTCTTCTCATTTTAACGGAATCTTCCGTCATCTTGATTGTTGTTGAACATCCCTTCATGCCGGACACTTCTGTTTCATCGTACATTATGTAAAAAGCGTTGTTTCTCTCATAAAGTTTGCCATCTGTCACAAACTCCATCTGATCTTCTTCGACGTCTTTTATCTTTTGCTTTCCTGTAATCTTTAGAGTAATCTCTTTCATTTCCAAGGACCCTTTCAATTATTTGATGCTTTCTAGCAGTCTTTCTAAATGTTCTTTGTCAAATAGATACTTCTTTAGGCAGAACTGGCAAACCATTTCAGCCTGTCCATCTTCTTCAATGATTTCGCTTAAATCCTCTGCCCCAATGGTTATAAGTGCCTTTTCTAGTCTTTCTTCTGAACAGTCGCACTCCCATTTGATTTCCTTCATATCAAGGTTTCTTATGCAGTAATCTTCCGGCATATCGCCAAAAATCTTATATGCTAAAAGGTTCACCTTCTCTTCTTCTGATGCGTCCTTCGCCTCCAAATTAACCTGATCTATCAAAGTAGTGATTGGAGGAAGGTTTCCAAGCATATTCTCAAGGGCATCTACTGCTTCATCCTTAAATCCCGGAAGAAGCTGAATAATCATTCCGCCGGCTGCGCCAACTGTATAATCTGTTTCAATCTTAACACCAAGAGAAATAGCGGAGTTCTGCTGTTCGGAAATATAGTAGTATGCAGTTAAATCTTCTGCAATTTCCCCTGATGCAAGTGCAATTTTGCCAATAAAA
>JAFYPY010000039.1 GCA_017547345.1 Bacillota bacterium
CCTGTTCGATGGAAGTAATACATCTTGGGTTCTTGCACTTGATAACATTTTCTAGTGTTTCAGGAAGTTCTAGGTGCTTCTTTTCAGCAAGTTTTTCATCCTTTACTATATTTACAGTGATATTGCTATCGATGTAGCCTAGTACATCTAGGTCGATTTCGATTAATTCGTCGATTTTAATGATGTCCTTCTTGCCGTACTTGGAACTGGATGCGTTCTTGATGATTGCAACTGTGTTGTCAATCTTATCTAACTTTAGGTGCTTATAGATTTCCATGCTCTTTCCAGCTTTAATATGGTCTAATACAATTCCTGTCTTTACGCCATCAATATTCATAATTTGCATACCCTCCTATTCGCCTTTCTTAATTCCTAATAATTTTAGAATTAGTGCCATTCTGATGTGCTTACCACATAATGCCTGGAAGAAGTAACAAGCTCTTGGATCATCGTCAACTTCTACAGAAATTTCGTTTACTCTTGGAAGTGGATGCATGATAGTTAAGTCTTCTTTTGCATTTTCTAGCTTAGCTAAGTCTAGGATATAGCTGTCCTTTAATCTTACGTAATCTTCTTCGTTGAAGAATCTTTCTCTCTGAATTCTTGTCATGTAAAGGATATCAAGTTCTGGCATAGCTTCTTCTAAGCTTTCAACTTCTTTCCATTCTACGCCGTGCTTGTTTAGTTCTTCCTTTGCATAATCTGGAACCTGTAATTCCTGTGGAGAGATTAAAACAAACTTAACATTTTCGTATCTTAACATTGCCTCGATTAGAGAGTGAACTGTTCTACCGAACTTTAAGTCACCACAAAGACCTACAGTCATGTTGTCTAATCTGCCCTTCTTTCTCTTGATAGTTAAAAGGTCAGTTAAAGTCTGAGTTGGGTGGAAGTGACCACCGTCACCAGCATTGATGATAGGCACTGTTGTTCTTCTTGCACCTACGATAGGAGCACCTTCCTTAGGATGTCTCATTGCAATGATATCAGCATAGCAGCACACAGTCTGAATTGTATCGCTTACGCTTTCACCCTTTGCTGCAGAGCTGGAGCTTGCTTCGGAGAAACCTAAAACGCTACCACCCATTTCTAACATAGCAGCTTCGAAGGATAATCTTGTTCTTGTGCTTGGTTCAAAGAATAAAGTAGCTAATTTCTTATGTCTACAGATGTCTTCGTATGCAGCATGGTCAGCTACAATATCGTTAGCAACATCGATTAGCTCATCGATTTCTTCAATAGTAAAGTCTGTGATATTAATTAAGTTTCTTACTTCGCTCATTTTTTATTTGTCCCCTTTCATCCAGCTTTCGTCAGAAGGATTATTTCTGAACTGAATAATTCTGTCCTTATCTTCTGCCTTGATGTAGCCTGTTTCAGCTGCAACTTCTACTAAAGCATCTAGGTCACTTAAGCTTACATTTTTAACATCGTGTTCAGCAAACTTATCAAGACCCTTCTGCATGCCATAAGTAAAGATAGAAGCGATACCTAAAACTTCTGCACCTGCATTTCTTAAAACTTCAACTGTATCTACTGCGGATCCACCAGTGGATACTAAATCTTCAACTACAACAACCTTCTGACCAGGTAATAACTTACCTTCGATCTGGTTTGTTCTGCCGTGGTCCTTTGCGGAACCTCTAACGTAACCCATTGGAATGTTCATTAGGTGACCTACGATTGCAGCGTGTGCAATACCTGCAGTACTTGTACCCATTACAACTTCGCATTCAGGATAGTGTTCTTTAATAACTTCTACTAAACCTTCTTCAACCATAGTACGTACTTCTGGTGCAGTTAATGTAAGTCTATTGTCACAATAAATTGGACTCTTAATTCCACTCGCCCATGTAAATGGGTCTTCTGGCCTTAAGAATACTGCCTCGATTGATAATAAGCCTTTTGCAATTCTCTGTTTCATTATGAATACCTCCAATATATAAAAATTTTATTTACGTTATTAATTAGCCGATGAATTCAGCACAGCATCTTTCGTAAGCTGCAACTGGGTCTTCAGCCTTTGTAATAGGTCTACCAACTACGATGTAGTCTGAACCTAATTCCTTAGCTCCCTCTGGAGTAGTAACTCTAACCTGGTCGTCCTTTGCAGCATCTGCAAAACGTACGCCTGGTGTTACTGTTAAGAAGCTTGGGCTGCAGTTTTCATGAATCTTGCCTGCTTCAAGTGGTGAACATACAACACCGTCAAGACCGGATTCCATAGCATTCTGAGCGTATTTGATAACTACCTTTTCAATGTCTTCATTGATAAGTAGGTCTTCCTGCATTCTTTCCTGGCTAGTTGATGTAAGCTGAGTTACAGCGATTAGAAGAGGTCTAGTTCCATCTTCTCTTGTAAGTCCTCTTACTGCAGCTTCCATCATTGCCTTTGTACCTGCAGCATGTACGTTGCACATGTCTACATCTAATTTAGAAAGAGCTGCCATAGCCTTTTCTACTGTGTTTGGAATATCATGTAACTTAAGGTCTAAGAAAATCTTGTGACCTCTTGCCTTTACTTCTCTTACGATATCTAAGCCTTCTGAGTAGAATAACTCCATACCGATCTTTACATAAGGCTTCTTGCCTGTAAACTTATCTAAAAATTCTAACGTTGCTTCCTTTGATGGAAAATCGCAAGCGATAATTACGTCTTTACCCATGATTCTATACCTCCATGATTCTTTTATTCGATGATTCCGATAATATCGGATAGCTTTTCAATTCCTAATTCTTCCATAACCTTTGGAAGGTCTTCGATGATTTCCTTACATGCATAAGGGTTTACTAGGTTAGCAGCGCCAACCTGTACAGCCGTTGCACCTGCCATCATCATTTCAATAACGTCTCTTGCAGAGCTTACGCCGCCCATACCGATAACCGGAATGTTGACTGCCTTTGCAACCTGATATACCATTCTAACTGCAACTGGGAAGATTGCTGGACCCGAGAAACCACCCATCTTGTTTGCGATTACTGGTCTTCTTCTTTCGATATCAATACGCATACCTAGCATTGTGTTGATTAAGGATAAGCCGTCTGCTCCAGCTTCTTCACACGCCTTTGCGATAGCCACTATATCTGTTACATTTGGGCTTAGCTTGATATAAACTGGCTTTGTTGTAACAGCCTTTACAGCACGAGTTACTTCTGCTGCAGATTCAGGAAGTACACCATATGCCATACCGCCGTTATGTACATTAGGACAGCTTACGTTGACTTCGATGATTCCAACCTGAGGCTGCTTGTCCATCGCCTTTGCGCATTCTACATATTCCTCAATGGAAAATCCACTTACGTTTGCAATAACAGGCTTAGTGTAAATCTTAGCCATGTCAACTAATTCTCTTTCGCAAACCGCTTCTACGCCAGGATTCTGTAATCCTACGGAGTTAATAAGCCCGCTAGAGCATTCTGCGATTCTTGGTAGTGGATTACCAAGTCTTGCTTCTCTTGTAGTCCCCTTAAAAGAAATGGAACCTAAGATATTAATATCATAAAATTCTGCGAATTCCTTACCGTATCCAAAAGTACCACTGGCAGGAATCACTGGATTATCTAAAGTGATGCCACTTAAATTAACTTTTAAATCTACCATATGATTTCCTCCTTAAACATTACAGGACCGTCTTTGCAGATTCTCTTGTATCCATATTTTGTTTCGCATGTACAACCCATACAAGCACCAAAGCCACAAGCCATTCTTGCTTCGAAGCTGAACTGACCATCTGAAGCCTTATCAGAAATCGCCTTTAACATTGGTTCTGGACCACATGCACATACATATTCGCCCGCTTCAAAACCTTCAGTTACGAAGCCCTTGATGCCGTAACTTCCATCTGCTGTTGCAACCTTTACATCAACGCCAAGAGCTTTGAATTCTTCTTCGTAGAAGACTTCTTCTTTAGTGTTAAAGCCTAACACAACTGCCGGTTTCTTACCTGCTTCAACTAGAGCCTTTGCAAGACCGTACATAGGAGGAACGCCTACGCCACCACCTGCAAGCACTGGGTTTGCAGGGATTTTAGTAAGATCATATCCATTACCTAAGGAGCAAAGAATATCTAATTCTGTTCCTACTTCAAGCGTTGCCATATGCTTTGTGCCCTGGCCTACTGTCTTATAAATAATAGTAATTTCTTTTTCATTCCAGTCACAAATTGAGATAGGTCTTCTTAAATAAAAACCATCTAATTTAATATTTAAAAACTGGCCCGGCGCGCTGATCATGGAAGTGTCACCTTCCAATTTCATTTCATAGATGCTTGGAGTCAGTTGTTTATTTGAAACTATTTTGTAAATCTTAGTATCCATTGATTTCTCCTTTATATAAACTAAAGCAATAACTTTTTCCACAAAAAAAACCAGGTCATCGAGCCCCAATTAGGCAACAATAATACCTGGTTCAAATAAAGACAAAAACATACGGTCTTCGGAACTGTTTACCTTATAAATATATCCGTTTGTTAGACACTTTTTCATATGTTTTTCCTTCCTTTTTCTATTTTTGCACAAATCTTCAATATATTAGCACAACAATATATGCGTGTCAATAAAAAAGCCTTGTTTTTTAGAAAAAATATTTTAGGAGGTTCTCTCTCCATAGCAAAATTATTATATCATATTTCGATTTTTTCTTCTACACTTTTCACTTTCACAAGACAAAAAATAGTGATAAAATATTTTGTAAAAGATGGTCAAAAATACTGCCCGGGACAGGAGATGAAATCATGTTAATCAAAAATGGACTTTTAATCGACCCAAAAACATGTACAGAGAAAGTATGTGATATCCTAATCAGAGATGGTATCATCACAGAAATTGGAAATGTAACAGAATATGACAAGGAAGATATAATAGATGCTTCC
>JAFYPY010000006.1 GCA_017547345.1 Bacillota bacterium
GTTTTTATCATCTTTGGCGTTACAATGTTTTGACATCCTTCTGTCATAAATGACCTCCTAAAATAATGAAAGTACATAGGCTTGACTATGTGTCTGCATAAGAAGGTGTTGGAACATAAAAACAGTGCTTGCCGACTCTGTTATGTATAACACCAACTCGAGTAGGGAAGTATGTGGGGCATGTTTGACTGTAAGGATTAAAGAAAAAGAGGGAATCGTCTATTCCTACTAGTCTCCCACCAGCCATAGCCCAATCTACGATTTGATAATGAATTTCCTCGGGGACCATATTATATACATTTTGTGAATTATATGTCCCACCAACACTTTCGCGCATACATACAAATTGCCCCGGTTGAGTTATTACAGCTCGGACATCGCCACCGCCCTTATTTACTCTAAAGAACTCACCTTCTTGTACCGTTGCTCTGTTCATAATCACAGTTGCAACTGCTGCCATTCCAATGGCTCCTTCTCCTCCCGCTTCGCATTGAATAAGACGTGCAAAAAGTTCTCTCGTATCTAGTGGCATATTGTACCTCCGTCAGATAGTACTATATTATGAAGAAAATCTTAAATCTGTGATGACTTATTGCCATTTTATAGTAATTTTAATATAATTAAGAAGTCTAATAACTGTTGAAAAAGCAGAATATAGAGGAGAAAAAATTGTACAAAACTACTTTAATTCTAGTATTTCTTTTAGAAATGATTTTTAGAGTGGCTACAGTAGGAATTAAAATTACAGATTATTTGTGGCTTGAACTTATAATAATACTTTTGATATCTGTAGCTGTGGCAACTGTTCCTTTTCTACTAAAAAATATATTATCAGGCAAAAAAGGCAAAGTTACATATGCAGTGATTATGATTGCGTTAGCATTCTGTTACGGTGCGCAGGTAGTATATCACTCAGTTTTCGGAACTTTTTTTACTGCTTATTCTGCAGTAAATGGAATTGGCCAGGCCTTTGAGTTTTACGAGGTAATACTTGAAAATATTTGGGATGAAAAATTTGTCATACTTTTAATATCAGTAGTAACAATCCCACTAGTAATTTGGTCAGCAAAGGAACCCAGTTTTTTAGAAAAGAATCCTTGGAAGATAAGCAAGAAACGTCTTATTGCTATATGCCTTTTGATTATTGTTGCTACAATTGGCACTAGCAATCTTATTGTTTCTATAAAGAGTGATAATCCGAAATCACCTTATCAAAAGATATTTGCAGCAAGCGAAATGAAATCTTCAGTTGAATGTTGTGGCTTGCTCGGAGCAATGACTATCGATAGCTATAGAGCAATATTTGGTTTTGAGCCTAAAATTGAGGTTGAAGAAAATTTTACGGAAACTGTAAAGGAAGATAACGTAATTGAAAGCTTGAACTTCAAAGAGTTAGCGGCTAATGAAAAAAATGAAACATTGAAAAAGATGCATCAGTATTTTGGTGCACAGATTCCTAGCAAAGAAAATGAAAAAACAGGAGTTTTTGAGGGAAAAAATTTAATCTTTATTACTGCTGAGGCCTTTAGTGATATGGCGGTAGATCCCACCTATACACCGACACTATACAAATTGCAAAATGAAGGTTATACCTTTAGCAATTTCTATAATCCTATATGGGGAACTAGTACAATAGATGGAGAATATGTAAATCTTCAGGGGCTGGTACCAAAGTCAGGCGCTTGGGCTATGAAAGAATCCTCTTATAACTATTTGCCTTTTACTTTAGGCAATCAATTTATGAGTATGGGCTACAACACAAAGGCCTTTCATAACCACAGCATCTATTTTTATGAGAGAGATCTTTCTCATCCAAATTTGGGTTATGATTTTAGAGGCCAGGGAAGGGAATATTTTTTCGAGGAAATTTGGCCTGAATCAGATATAGAAATGATAGACAAGACAACTTGGGAGTTTCTTACACCGGATGAAGAAGGTAAAATTAAGCCTTTCCACACATATTATCTAACTGTGAGTGGACATTTAGCCTATAATTTTTATGGGAACAATATCGCCATGAAGAATGAAGAATTGGTTGAAGGTTTGCAAATGTCGGATTCATGCAGAGCGTATATGGCAACCCAGATTGAACTTGATAGAGCTGTAGAACTACTTATACAGAGACTTGATGAAGCAGGGGTGCTTGAAGATACGGTTATTGCCATTGCAGGCGACCACTATCCTTATGGGCTAACTGTTGAAGAAATAAGTGAATTTAAGGGGCATACGGTAGACGAAGAATACGAAATGTATAAGGGAACTTTCATACTGTGGACACCTGGAATTAAACACAAAAATGTAGAGAAAGTATGCAGTAACATGGATATTTTGCCTACATTGTCAAATATGTTTGCTTTGGAATATGACTCAAGACTTTTAATGGGAAAAGACATTTTTTCAGAAGGTGAAGGCTTTGTGGTTTTCAAAGATAAGAATTGGATTTCGGACAAAGGAACACGAAGTGAGCTTGAAGAAATTGATCCTGAATACGTACAAAAGATGGATAAGGTAACCTTGAATATGTTCAATTATTCAAACTTGATATTGGATAATGATTATTATGGTTATCTATTAAAACAAGAATAAATACAAAATAAAAAAGCGACACTCCTAAGAAACGTTAAAGTGGAAACAAAGTACAGTGGAGAAGTTCGCTTTTTTATTATGCATAAGGATATCTATGATTGCTTATTTATTATAGCTAGTTTAGTACCAAATAATTAAATTGTAAAATATAATATTTTTGTATATAATATTGAAAAGACTCAATATATAAGGAGAGCAAAATGACTAGCGCAGAGATAAGAGCATTCATATTTGTTTGTCAGGAAATGAGCATATCAAAGGCGGCAGAGAGATTATACATAAGTCAGTCTTCTTTAAGTACAAAGATAAAAACACTAGAAAAAGAACTTGGATATCAACTTGTCGAAAGGGGCAGGGGCCAAAGAACTCTTAATTTAACAAACGAAGGCAAAGAGTTTTATGAGCTTGCATTAAAATATAACGATTTAGTTGAAAGTATGATGTCTATTGGAAGAAAAGAAGACTTTTCCTCTTTTACAGTTTCTACGGTTAACAGTATGGGAAACTTTCTGTTTACTTCAATTTATGACATGTTTATGGAAAGACACCCAGGGGTATCTCTGCAGATACAAGATCAAGACACAAATGTGGCTTACGAGAATTTAATAAAGGGAAATACGGACTTAGCCTTTACTATTAGCAGACGAGAATATCCTGGAATTAGTTCATACCCTGTTTTTGGCGAGCCTATGGTTTTTGTATGCTGTAAGGATTCAAAGTTTCCGGAAGAAGTTCATTTTAAGAACTTGGATATAAGGCATGAAGTATATGTTCCGTGGACAGATACTTTTGTCGATTGGCACAATGTAACTTTGGGTAGTTCTGACAATGTGCAAATAAAAATAGAAATAATGAGCCAACTCTATTACTTCTTGACTAAAGAAAAAAGCTGGGCGATAGTTCCTTCAAGTGTTGCCAACTATTTGAAGAATGACAATCGTATAGAAGAGAGAAAAATGGCTTTTGATGTACCGATGAGAATTGGTATTTGTGCCTTTGCCAATGACAAATCTAAAATGAAACTTATCAATTCATTCCTTGAATGCCTTAGAGATGTACTTGTTGAAAGAAAAGAATCTGACATCATAGTTTTTAAGCCATAGCAGCAATTAGGTTAAGTAGACATCGGGATTGAATTTATGTTAAAATAGTTCAAAAGGAGGCAGATATGGCTTTTACACATCTACACTTACATACTGAATATAGCTTGCTAGATGGAGCCGCTAGAATCAAGAGAGTAGTGGCACATGCAAAAGAACTGGGGATGACAAGCCTTGCCATCACAGACCATGGCGCTATGTTTGGTGTTATAGACTTTTACAAAGAATGTAAGAAACAAGGAATCAAACCGATTATCGGTTGTGAAGTATATACAGCAGCACGTAAGATGACTGATAAAGAACCTGACAAGGACAAATATCAAGGGCATCTTGTTTTGCTTGCAAAAAACGAAATAGGTTATAAGAACCTTATTAAAATTGTATCTGCAGGATACATTAAGGGCTATTATTATAAGCCTAGGGTGGATAAAGACCTTTTAAGGGCGCACAGTGAAGGGATTATAGCGCTTTCTGCATGTCTTGCAGGAAACATTCAAAATCATTTACTTAGAGATTACTATGAGGGCGCTAAGAAGGAAGCGGAAGAACTTTTAGAAATTTTCGGGGAAGGGAATTTTTTCCTCGAAATTCAAGATCAGGGTCTTGAGGAAGAAGCTTTTATAAAGCCGGGTCTGATTAGACTTAGCAAAGAACTTGGAATACCAATGGTAGCAACCAATGATGTTCACTATGTTAAGCAGGAAGACGCTGAGGCTCATGATGTTTTGTTGGCGGTTCAGACTGCTACAAGCATTAACGACGAGAACCGTATGCGATTTGCAAACGATCAGTTCTATCTCAAGAGTGAGGAAGAGATGCGAAAGATATTTGCATCTATGCCGGAGGTAATTGACAACACTCAGATTGTCGCAGATGCTTGCAATTTGGAATTTGAGTTTGGGCAGTATCATTTGCCGGAATTCATAGCTCCGGATGGCAAAGATAACAAGACTTATTTGAGAGAATTATGTGCTCAGGGACTAAAAGAAAGATACGGTGAAACGCCTGATGCGTCTCTTGAAGAAAGGTTGGATTACGAGTTAACTACAATAGAGTCTATGGGATATGTGGAATACTTCCTTATCGTATGGGACTTTATTAACTATGCAAAGGAAAATGGCATAATGGTGGGACCAGGCAGAGGATCTGCAGCG
Source organism: Bacillota bacterium (assembly GCA_017547345.1). Next base: position 4,841 of record JAFYPY010000006.1, read on the forward strand.
GGTTCCCTTGTTGCCTATTGCTTAAAGATTACAGATATAGACCCTATTAGATATAACCTTATTTTCGAGAGATTCCTCAATCCTGAGAGAGTAAGTATGCCGGATATAGATATTGACTTCTGTTATGAACGAAGACCTGAAGTTATAGAGTACGTGACTCAAAAGTATGGTGAGGAAAAGGTATGCCAGATTATAACTTTTGGTACTATGAAGGCAAAACAGGCAGTCAGAGACGTTGGTAGGGCATTAGATGTAAGCTATGCCGAAACGGATGCTATCGCCAAAGCAATACCTTTTGACCTTGGAATGACCATACAAAAGGCCCTTGATACTAATCCTGAGCTCAAGGCTATGTATGATGAAAATCCAAAAGCAAGACAAGTCCTTGATATGGCAAAGTCTCTTGAAGGTATGCCAAGACATGCGTCAACACATGCTGCAGGTGTAGTTATATCAAAAGCGCCACTTGACGAATATGTCCCAATGTATTTGTCTGATAAAGGCCCTGCAACTCAATTCCCTATGACCACAATTGAGGAACTGGGTTTATTAAAGATGGACTTTTTGGGGCTAAGAAACTTAACAGTAATTAGAGATGCCCTAGAACTTATAAAAGAAAATCATGGAGTAACCATCGATTTCGCTAAAATGGGATATGATGATCCCGGTGTTTATGAAATGATTGCATCAGGAAACACTCAAGGTGTTTTCCAGCTTGAAAGTCAAGGAATGACTCAGTTTATGAAAAACCTTAAACCTACATGTTTTGAAGACATAGTTGCAGGAATTTCATTATATAGACCGGGGCCTATGGACTCCATCCCTAAGTATATAGAAAATAAAAAGAATCCTCAAAACATTAAATATGTGGACCAGGCATTGGCTCCAATTTTAGATGTAACATATGGCTGCCTTGTATACCAAGAACAGGTAATGCAGATAGTTAGAGATCTTGGTGGATATAGCTACGGTCGTTCAGACTTAGTGCGTCGTGCAATGTCCAAGAAGAAGATGGATGTAATGCTTGAAGAAAAGCAGTACTTCATTCATGGCAAGACTGATGAAGATGGCAATGTTGAAATTGCTGGGTGCATAAGAAATGGAATTCCTGAAGCTGCAGCAGAAGAAATTTTTAATGATATGGTAAGCTTTGCTCAGTATGCCTTCAATAAGAGCCATGCGGCGGCCTATGCTGTAGTAGCCTACGAAACAGGATATTTGAAACTTCATTATCCTGTAGAATTTATGGCGGCGCTTATGACAAGCGTTATGGGAGATGTAAATCAGATTCCAAAGTATATCAGGAATTGTACAGAAATGGGCATAGAAGTAATGCCTCCGTGCGTAAAAAAGAGCTTAAAGAAATTCAGCGTAGAAAACGGCAAGATTCGTTTTGGTCTACTTGGAGTTAAGAATGTAGGAGAAAACGCCATAGAGGCAATAATAAAGGCGAGACAAGAAAAAGGCGTTGCAAAAGATATCTTTAGATTCATAGAGCAACTTGACATAAGTCAAGTAAACAAAAAGGCTATCGAAAGCTTAATAAAGGCAGGGGCTTGCGACTGTTTGAGCAAAAATAGGGCAGCGATGTTGAGTGTATATGAAGGTCTTGTTGAATCTGCACAAAACAACAATAAGAAGAACATTGAAGGACAAATGTCACTTTTTGATTTTAGTGGAGAAGACATAGAAATTATACCATCTGTAAACAAACTTCCAGATGTATCTCCGTTTTCCAAAGAAATTTCGCTGGCTATGGAAAAAGAAATGATAGGTGTCTATATTACGGATCATCCGTTAAATGAATACGCAGAAAAGATTAAGGAAATTACCAGTGTGACTTCCGAAGAACTTAACCATGCAGGAGAGGAAGCAGAACTAGGTGGAGCATCTGGCATCGAAGATGGTAAGAAGGCCATTATGGCAGGGATGGTGGCATCTAAGAAAACTTTAATCACCAAATCCAATAAGATGATGGCGTTTCTCGTTCTAGAAGACTTATACGGTGTTTCTGAAATTGTGGTTTTCCCAAATGTTTACGAAAAAGCTGCAAGTTATCTTAATGCAGATAGTGTAATAGCGGTTTCAGGAACCATAAACTTTAAGGAAGATGAAGCGCCTAAACTTCTAGCAGACAGCATCATGCCATTGGAGGAAGCAACGGTTGCTGAGCTTATGCAGAAACCGAATTATGGTAGCAGAAGACAGTTGGAAGCTACAACTATGCGTTCTGAACAACAGGCACAGCAGGCTCAGCCAGAAGGAATGATTAAGGTTAAGATTCCGTCAGAAGCAAATTTGAACTCAACATTGGAGCAGATAAAATTCACTCTTCAGCGTCACAGTGGTAATGCGCAAGTTTTAATATACCTTCCTGATGGCAAGATATTAAAAACTGATAGAGACCTATGGGCTGAGCCAACGGTAGCATTGAGAAACCAGCTGATTGCTATTTTGGGTCACGAAAACGTGAAGCTGTAGAAGAGAGGGGTAATTGACAATGAAGAAAATAGGAGTACTGACAAGCGGAGGAGATGCCCCCGGCATGAATGCGGCTATTAGAGCTGTAGTAAGATGTGGTATAGATGCAGGTTTAGAAGTTTGGGGCATAGAAAGAGGATACGAGGGTCTTTTAGATGGGGAACTTAAACTTATGACAAGAAACTCCGTTGGAGATATTCTCCATAGAGGTGGAACCCTTCTAAAGACAGCAAGAAGTGAGAGATTCCGTGAAGCCCTTTGGATTGATAAGGCGGCAGAAACATTAAAA
>JAFYPY010000007.1 GCA_017547345.1 Bacillota bacterium
AGCAACATCGATATCGTTTCCATTAGCATCTTTTCCTTCATATTCAAATGCCTGAATGGATCCGTTGATAAATGTTTCATACTTTGTAAGTCTATCTGCAGTATATGTTGGTATAAAGCCTTCTGTAGGTTCTTTGCTTCCATCCATTTTTAAAAGAACTTTTGCACCGGCAGGAATATCTAAGAAATAGCCAACACCATATCCATATAATACATCGTCACCTTCGTTAACATAAGTAACATTTGTTAAAGTTGCTTCTGGATAAGTTACATATCCTAAACAGTCCATGGCCCCAGAACAACTTGTACGTACTAAGCTATCTCCAAATAAGATTGCATATCCAGGTAAATTTGGATAATATCTTCCACCTGATACAGCATTGCTTCCGTAGCCAATATAAGGAACTCCTGTTTGAACTTTAGCAACTTCTTCAGTATTAAGAGCGTTTGATCCTATAATTGCGTCTGCAGAATCTAAATTCTGAGTAACATCAAAGTTCATAAGTTTCATTGCCAACATGTCATAGTTCCAGTTATTTGAATTTGAAACTCTAGGGTTTTCAGCAAAACCTGAAGCTGATGTTAGAGGAACACCAGTAACGTATACAGAAGGAGCTTTGGTAATTACCTGTGCCTCATATTCACTACCGTATACACCTACTGCAGTTACTACATATTTTGTGCTGATAGTAAAATAGTCTTCGTATGAACAGATAAAGTTACCCTTTTCTTTTCCTTCAGTAATCATACCTACAGTTTTACCTTCCTTTAGAAGAGCATTAACTGCGGAAGTTGAATCTTCAGAAACGTTTTTAATAATAACATCTGCATTCTTAACGCCTTCAAACTCTGGTGCTAAATCTGCTATGTATTCAAGGCAATCTGCATAATCCATTGTAGTTCCAACTGTTTTTGAGATTTCCTTATAAGCATCTAGTTTTGCTACTGTTACCATGTCAAAACCACGAGTTTCATTAAATGTTGTGATGCCTTCAGAATAAAGAACTGTCCAACTCTGAATTAATGTTCCATCATACAACAATCCGTTTGCTACTGAACGCTTAGCCTGATACATTGAAATAACCGCAGTTCCTGCCGGATACGCTACGCCATCATAAGTAAATGCCTTAGATGTAATGCCAACCTTAACATCATTTCTTGTTAGCATTTCTATCATATCATATGCAGCCTGAAGGTTCTTCTGATTATCACTGTCCATTGGAATGATGTAACATTCTGGGTAGAAGTTGCCATTTTCTCCTTCGCCGTCATATTCAGGACGGAAAAGATCCATTTCAGCGCCTTCAATATCGTTTTGGTCAGCAAACCACTGTCCAACTAATTCGTAAGCGTCAGAATTGTAGTTTTTAACACCACGTTCAAATATCTTAACCTGACAAGTTAAGTATTCTAATTTTTCTTCAGCAATATAATCTGCCTGACCTAAGATACCATAGCTAACAGCTTTTACTGTTTCGCTGTTATATGCAGGAAGTTCTACAGTGTAAGAAACACATCCGTGAAGCATTGCAAACTGAGGAGTATAGCTTGTAGACATGTCGTCCCAAGGATCATACCAAATTGTTTCTGCTTCTGTTACTTCTTGTCCTTCATGATTTGTATAAGTTATTTGTTCTCCTGTATAAGACAAATAATCTCTCTGAGGAATAACGTAACTATTGTGCCATTTATTATTTGCAACAGCAGCTGTTCCTAAAGCTTCTCCACCTGTCATTAGATGTTCAGCTAATAGGTCATATTCAAAGTTAGGTTCATGTGGTGGATCACATGGTTCACACTGGAAAGCCTGCACTCTACCATGGAATTCAGTTAATGATACAGGATTGAATGTACCAATCAACTTCTGCATATTAGCAGTTTCGGATGTAGTCTGGAAAGAGTTGTCACGGTTCAAATCATAACCGTTATCAGCCTGACGTGTAACATAAGTACGTCCGTCAACGTTTTCTTCAGGAACGATAATAAAGAATACGTCTTCTAATAACTTGTCTACGTCAACTGTAATTTCATCTATGTTGTAATATTTTTCAAGATCTACAACTGAAGAATTCTTGTTTCCAGCTTTGATGTATCCAAGATAAGTTGAATCATCTTCAACTAAATCTGGAACTGCAACGCCATCATCTTCCATTTCATCGGCTAGTTGGCTTTCCCCTTCAGCTGTAAAGGAAACTAAATCATCATATGTAAGAGTATCTTCAGTTACTAACTTCCATGTAAAGTCAAGAATACCATCTGATGCAGCAACTTCATTAGCATGGATATTCGAGTAAACTACCGGAACCTTGATATCATCATACATGCCTGCCTCAATATCAGCAAGAACTTTTGTTGGGTTTGTTTCCGCCTCTTCTGTTAAAGCTAACCATTCTTCAACATCTTTATCATCACTAGCAACAATTAGATAAGGCATGTTTCTTCCACCAGAAGAAAGACCCATTGAGAATTCTTCTACGTATAAGCCATTATCGTTACCAGCTTCAACAATTTTCGGGATTTCTGCGTAGATTTCACTCATAGTATGGAATCCAATGTAAGGAACAATCTTGATGGATTCGCTTGCTTTAGCTAATTCTGTTGTGCCATCATTTACAGATAAATTAAAGTATCCACAAAGATCCATATATGCTCCACCAGTTGTGTGCGGTACGCTATAGTCTGGATTATTTCTGCTATAAAAATATAAGTTAGCATCGATTGTAATCTTAAGATCTGCTTTTTCACCATTTGCAACAGCTGCAAAAGTCAATTCAAACTGATTATTTGAATTCTGGTCTCCACCTTGTGCAACTGTCATCTGTGTATCCCAAACATTTCCATCTCCATTGATTGGGCCACCAGCTTTCTGGTTTGGATAATACTCAGAATTTAAATACGGCTTATTAGCATCTCTAAGTAGATTTACTTCTA
>JAFYPY010000040.1 GCA_017547345.1 Bacillota bacterium
GAATGTTTCTCAAAACTGTATCTGGAGCATTCTCATTAAGTTTACATAACGTATTTATCGTTCCATCTTCATTGTACTTAGGTTCATAGAAAGAAGGAACATACACGCCCTCTAATTTGCATGCTTTTTCTAAGAATTCAACCTTTGATAAGCCATTTTTCTTGCATTCTGCATGTAACTTTAGAACTTCAGGAAGTAAAACTTCGCCGTCACCAATTAAAAACATATCCATAAAGTCCGCAAGGGGTTCTGGGTTAAATGCACATGGACCACCTGCAGCTACGATTGGATATTCTTCTCCTCTGTCCTTTGCAAGTAACGGAATCTGCGCCAAATCAAGCATATTTAGGATAGTTGCAAAAGACATTTCGTACTGAAGAGTAAATCCTAGTAAATCTACATTCTTTACAGGAGTCTTTGTTTCTAATGTGAATAAAGGAACTTGGTTTTCTTTCATTAAGCTTTCCATATCAGCTGCAGGAGCAAAAACTCTTTCGCAAGCAATTCCATCTTCCTTGTTAACTGCATTATATAAAATCTGCATTCCTAGATAGGACATTCCTATTTCATATAAATCTGGGAAAGCAAAAGCCATTCTTTCTTTAACTTCTTCCTCAGTTTTTTTAATTGAATTCACTTCACCGCCAATATAACGGCCAGGTTTTTCAACTTGTTTTAAAATATGATCAAGCTTTTTTTGTAAATTCATTTAACTTCTCCTTTTATCTTAAATCCTCAAAAAGTTCATCAAAACTTTTCCCTATAACTTTACAAATATCTTCTATTGTCAGTTCAATATCTGCTTTTTCAAGAAAAATTATCTTAGCTTTTTCGGGATCTCGTTTTTTTGCCTTGTTATAAATATATTCAATTCGTTTATCTAGCCCAACATACTTATCTTCTATTACAAGTACATCAGCTAGGCAAATCATATCACATTCATTGAGCTTATCAACATGATTATATATATGGTACATCATATGGACTCTTACAATCTCGGCTTCGTCTAAAAATCCGAGTTCCGATAGTATTTCATATCCTTTGCGAGCATGGTCATCATAAATTCTAGCTACATCATGAACAAGTCCTGTTCTTTCTATTAGCGTAATATCAAGATTATAGCCGTGTTTGTTTAGCTCACTTGCAAGTCTTACCGCAACATCAGAAACAGCCTTACAATGGCCTTGAACATGTATTGGGGTCTGCCATTTCTTGTATAGTTCTAGTATTTCCTCATGCGCAATTCGTTTCTTCACGATTTTTACCCTCTTTATTTGAAAATTATCCTTTATATTATACCATAGAGTCTTCAAGTTGATAATAAAATTCTTCCATACTTTTACTATCATAACTCCCAATTATTTGAGATTTTTTTATTCTTTCTCCTAAAATAACATTTATAGTATGCAGGTTCCCATAAGTTGATATTTTATTTTCATGCTGAATTCTTATACAAGGCCCTAGTTCTTTATCAATTCCGCTGTATATGACTTTTCCGCCCGCTGCCGCTCTAACATCAACTATATCTTTCTCTGAATTTTCGCTTATAGGATAGGTGTAATAGGATATCTCATTAGCAACTCTTACAACCTGTTTTAATTTTTCTGGGCCATTAACTACTACGCTAATGAAATCATCACTGTAACTCTTCAAATCTTCTAGAGAATAGTGTTCATTTAATTGATTGTTCACTTGCTTACATACTTCTAATATTTTTTCATTATTAGTAATAGGTGCCATGTTAAATAAAGCGATTATAGTGAGCGTTAAAACAACTTGCAGTAAAAACTTATCTTTAATATTCATAGAACTCTCCATCTTTTTTTTATACTATTACGCAAGAAAGCTCATAAAAAGAACTCAGGCTAATCAGATAGAGCCTGAGTCCAATGAATTTAAGTATTAAGTTATTCTTCCCAATATTCCATATCGTAATCTTCGATACGAATCATATCGCCTTCTTCAAGGCCAAGTTCTTTAAGCTGCTCGATTGCACCCTTTCCCTCAATATACTTGTATAGGTATCTTAATGAGCCCATATCATTGAAGTTTGTGGAACGGAAAATCTTAGAAAGCTGCTTACCTTCAATAGTATAAACGCCATCTTCTTCATCATAACCAACATATACTTCCTTATAGTTTGGATCGTTGTCTTCAGCTTCAAAGTCAAAGTATTCGTATCCGTCATCATCTTCCTCAGGATTTGCTTCAATCTTCTGTAGTTCAAGAAGAGCTGCCGCAAGTACCTCTTTAACACCCATATTTAGAGGTGCTGACATAGGAAATACCTGATATCCCTTGCTTTCAACATATTCCTTAAATTCTAAGTACTTTTCATCTTCTTCAAGATCGTCTAACTGGTCAATCTTGTTAGCCGCAACGATCTGAGGCTTTCTTAAAATTCTAGGGCTATATGCTTCTAATTCTGCGTTAATCTTGTCAAAGTCTTCCTTTGGATCTCTGCCTTCACAACCGGAAACGTCAACAACATGAATTAGAACCTTACTTCTTTCAATGTGTCTTAAGAAACGGAATCCTAAGCCCTGACCTTCACTTGCCCCTTCAATGATACCCGCAATATCCGCCATAACAAAGGAATCATCAAAAATCTTAACAACACCTAAGTTAGGGTCGATTGTTGTGAAGTGATAGTTTGCAATCTTAGGCTGTGCACTTGTTGCAACGGATAATAGTGAAGATTTACCTACATTTGGGAACCCAACTAAACCAACATCTGCAATAAGCTTCATTTCTAAAATTACGTTTCTTTCCTTTGCAACACCACCTGCTTCTGCGAAGTTTGGTGCCTGACGAACAGAGTTCTTGAAGTGAACATTACCTCTACCGCCTTTGCCGCCTTTAGCAGCAATAAACTCCTGGCCGTCTTCTGTTAAATCTTTCATAACTAAACCAGATTCTTCATCTATTACAACTGTTCCCATTGGAACTTTAATAATCAGATCTTCACCAGACTTACCAAATCTCTTCTTTTTCATTCCATTCTGGCCATCTTCAGCAAAGTACTTTCTCTGAAAGCGGAAGTCCATTAGTGTTCTCATGTTTCTGTCTGCTACAAAAACAACATCACCGCCTCTGCCGCCGTCACCGCCATCTGGACCGCCTTCCGGTACAAATGGTTCTTTTCTGAATGTTACAGCGCCATCTCCGCCTTTACCTGATTTAATTGTAATCTTGGCTCTATCTACAAACATTTTGAACCTCCTATTACTTATTTTCTATATATTAATCTCTAAATTAGTATTTGTCAAAAAAAGACCCTGTAAACATTACAGGGTCTAAATTTCTAATTAAGCTTCTTTTGGATAAACGGAAACCTGTTTTCTGTTTCTGTCTTTTCTTTCGAACTTAACTGCACCATCAATCTTAGCGAATA
>JAFYPY010000041.1 GCA_017547345.1 Bacillota bacterium
AAAGACTAAGAAGCGAATAAATAAAGAAAAGCATCAAAAACGAATTGAAGCTAAAAAGAATCAAAGAAAAAAGAAGGGGTAAGTTTATATATACCCCTTTTTGATTGCATCGACAGTTGCAATATTTAACTTGTGTGGAAAAGTTAAGTTTGGGCTTTACATGAGGTTTTCATGTTACCGATTATTTAGTTGTGTTATTCATCTTATGGATGAGATTTGATATAGTCGATGCAATCTTCACAGATATAACCACATTTGAATGTTATATTATTGTGATACTCACCACATAATGAACAGTAATGACGATTCATATCCATACCTCCTTTGAAAAAGTATCAAATCTCCCTAGATGTGATGTTATCTTAATACCTCTTTGCTATATGGTAAAGCGAAAAAATGACTTGCCTGCAAAATTTGATATTTTATTGTAAAAAAAGGGGATTGAATTGTACATGATAAAAAAGGATGATCTTTGGGTTATCCAAAAACCATCCTTCTCATCCTTTTATAATTTGATTATTCTACAGATTTTAGTGACTCTATCATGCTTATCTTATCAAGTTTTTTCTTCATAACTAGATTTACAATCATTGAAAATACGAAAGTACCCACTAGTGCATAAACGTAGCTGAGAGGCGCTACATGTACATCAAAGTTCATTAAGCTAACTTGTAATTCTGACATAATGAAGCTATGTAATAATTTTCCTAGAGGTAAACCTACAATGGCTGAAATTCCTGTAAGAATTATGTTCTCACGGAAAACATAACTTGAAGTTTCCCTAGGGTAGAAGCCTAGCACTTTGATAGTAGCAATTTCTCTGATTCGTTCTGTAATATTAATATTTGTAAGGTTATATAACACTATGAAGGCAAGCGCACCCGCACATGCTATGATTAGCACGATTATATAATCCAAGCTCTTCATTATATTTTCAATTCTTGACTTAAACTCTTCTGAAGAAGTAACAGAGGCAACATTGGTCGCATCCATAAGTTTTGCAGCAACCTCGTGGTCTTTTAGTTTTGTTTGTTCCTCGCTGGCTCCGACAATGTATGCAGAGTTTACACCGTATTCTTCATAGGTTTCTATATATGTTTCATCAGTTATATATAGATAATTGAAAACATAGTTTTCGCACACACCGCTGATTTTTATGGTCATAGCCTTGTTATCGCTGTCATAGACAGTAAGGTCATCGCCTACCTTTAAGCCAAGTATGTTGGCAAGGTTGTCGTTTATTACACCTTCGCCTTTGCCTGGGTAATTTATTTTTTTGTCTTCCAAATGCAAGTCGATAAACGGACTGATATCGTCGGCCTTTTCTTTAACAACTAAGTTTATAGTTTTAACTTCATCATTTACTCTTGCATCCACAGAACTTGTGTATAAGAACAGACACTCATCTGCATATTTATTTGTATCTTCTAGAAATGTTTTTTCTTCTTTAGAAGAAAGATTGTGGTTAAAGCTTACTGTGAAATCAACATGGGAGATTTCGTCGTATTGCATGGAAACTACATTTCTTACAGAATCGTTAACACCGAAGGCTGCAACAAGTAGTGCAGTACATCCACAGATACCAAGAACCATCATAAAGAATCTCTTCTTGTAGCGGAAAACATTTCTAATAGAAACCTTTTGCAAGAATTTTATTCGGTTCCAGATAATTGGGATTCTTTCTAACAAAATCCTCTTTCCGGCGGCTGGAGCTTTTGGCCTAATTAGCTGTGCAGGCACTTGAGATAACTCGCCGTAGCAGGAATAAACTGTTGTGCCCACCGAACAAAGTAATGCGGCAAGAAGAGCTACAAAGCCGAGAGGTAAGTCCACGACAAATATAATATCTGCAAAACCATACATCATCTTATAAGCTTCCCAGATAACCCATGAGAACAGATATGTCCCTATGAAAAATCCTCCAATTCCACCAACTAAAGCAGAACTTCCGGAATAAAATATATACTTCCATAGTATTTGTTTTCTGTTATAGCCGAGAGCTTTGAGAATGCCGATTTGTGTTCTTTGTTCCTCAATCATTCTACTCATTGTAGTCATGCATACGAGGGCAGCTACCATGAAGAAAAATAGAGGAAAAACTTTGGCGATACCGTCAACTATGCTGACATCGTTGTCAAAGCAAGCATAACCGATATTAGTTTCTCGTCCAAGGACGTAGTTAACAGGATATTTAATCTTGCTGATTTCTTTGCGTGCCTCACTTATCTCGTTTTCAGCATCTGCAATTTGTGACTTGCCATCACTGATTTGATTTTTAGCATCATTTATCTGATAAATACCTTCATCTATAGCATCGGAGGCCCAGTAAAGATCCTCTTCTATTAACTTGTTTTCTTCCTGTGTTGTGGCATATTGCTCATCAAGTTCTTTTTTGCTTTGCTCGTACTCTTCTTTTGTTATAAGTCTAAGTTCATAGAATCTATCGAGATTTTTGTAAGCCTGCTGGCGCTGTTCTTCTATAAGAGCTGAACTTGACTGGTATTTTTCTACTGCATTTCCGATAATATCGTCAAACTTGTAGAGATATTCCTCGCTAGATGAAATTTCGTTTTCGGCAGCTTCGATATCTTCTTTTTTTGAATTTATTTCATCTTCGGCACTAGACAATTCATCTTCGGCTGCGTTTATAATGGAATTGTATCGTCTGTCTGAACACACCTTCATAGCCTCTTCTAATGCTGGCGTAGCATCTTCCGTTGCTTGTTCATATTCTTTGGTGAATATGTATGGGGAATAAGCTAATGTTGCGTAGATTTCTGTATAAACATCAGAAGAAAAGCCCAACTTAGGGATTAAAACGAAAGCCGAAATTGTGCCATCACCGATGGAGGTTGAACCTCTTTCATAATTAAGATAAAGAGGCGTGTTTGCAAGACCGGTAATGGTATAAGTATCATAGGCAAGCATATCCAATGTTGTGTCAGTATTGTTCTTGCTTATGGATATAGTTTTGCCTATATCTTCTTCGGTAAAGAATGTTGCGTCAACAAGGCATTGGTCAGCCTTGGTAGGCATTCTTCCGGCAACAAGCGAAGGAATGTTTATTTCCTTTGAAATTGTTAAAAACTTAGTTCCTATTTCCCCGTTTTCGGCACCTTTCACAGAAACCAAAACATCTGCCGAGTAAGAACCTTCTGCGTTGCCAACCTGAAATACGTCTTTGATTATTTCGACATCTTCATCTTCTAGTCCCAATGTGGAAATCAGTTGATAGTCAAAGAAGTTTTGCTGATGCAAGTATTCATTGGCAGTCTCTGTAAAAGCCGGTTTGCATACTTTTAGTCCGGCAAAAAAGCCTACGCCAAGGGCTACGATTGCTAATATGGCAATCCATCTACCAAAGCTGCCCTTGATTTCGTGTAGAGTAGACTTAAACAATAAGTTTTTCATAAGATATACCTACCATTCGATTTCTTCTATTGGAACAGGATTGTTGTTGGTTTCTATTGAAGCAACAGTTCCATTTTTTATATGTATAACTCGATCTGCCATTGGAGATATAGCTAAGTTGTGTGTAATGATAACTACTGTCATGCCTGTTTCTCTGGCAGTATCTTGAAGTAATTTCAAAATCGCCTTACCGGTGTTGTAATCTAGGGCACCTGTAGGCTCATCACATAGTAGAAGTTTTGGATTCTTTGCTAATGCTCTTGCAATAGCCACTCTTTGCTGTTCTCCACCGGAAAGTTGCGAAGGAAAGTTATTGAGTCTATGGGAGAGAGCAACTTTTTCTAGCGCTAATGCAGAGTCCATAGGATTCTTGCAAATCTGAGTGGCAAGAGAGACATTCTCGATTGCGGTAAGATTTTGGACCAGATTGTAAAATTGGAAGACAAATCCAATATCGTGTCGTCTATAAGTTGTAAGTTGCTTGGAGTCGTATTTTGATATCTCCTCACCATCGAGCCAAATATGACCATCTGAAAGACTGTCCATACCGCCCAAAATATTCAAAAGAGTTGTTTTTCCGGCACCGGAAGGTCCTACGATTACGCAGATTTCACCTTTGTTAATCTCGAAAGTTGCGTCCGATAGCGCTTCGATAATGACTTCACCCATTTTGTATGTTTTTTTGACATTTTCAAATTTTACGAAAGAATCCATTTTGTTATCTCCTTCAACTTTTAATTAAAAGAATTATAACATAAAGGTCTTTATTTCAAAAGTACAAAACGATGGCTCCATGCTGAAAAAACCGCAAAGAAACTGATAAGAAGCATACCTATTGTGGTCATAGTTATTTCTGTTGAAAGTAAGGTACTCTCATCAAGAAATGACAAAGGGAGAATGAGAAAACCTCCGCAAAGTGCTGAAAATAGACAAGAACCAAGTTTGTGATAATACGCACGCGGCCCCAAGAGATAATAGGTTAATAAGGGGCATAAGTATATGATGGATGTTAGGATTATTCCTATGCAGAAAAATCCTAAAGCTAGCAAAAGAAAAATATTTTTATAAAATGTTACAAAAAGGAGTGAACTTTCTGCCAAAAAAATTAAGAGAATGCAGCCACTATAAATTCCTTTCGCCCTTATAAAAAGATTAGTAATTAAAGGTCCCAAAACAAGACCAAGGAGGAAATAAAAGAGAAAACTAATGTTATCTTTTATAGGGGAGTTTTTGGCAGCCATCGTCAAAATTGTACATGTTGTAGAAGAAATAATTGCGAAGAAAATCATTGCTTTAACCCTGTTATGTTTATGCCTCTTGTTTTCTATAGTTAAATATATAAAAGGTTCTAATCTTGGTGTCTGAATTGAAATAAGTGCACAAAAAAATAATACTAAGAACACTACAAGAGAAAATGAAAAGGGTAAATTGTTGATCAAAACGAAGAAACCAATGCTGCTGATTATGGAAGCGCTTACGAGGAAGGCTTTTTCGATGGAATCTATGGCACTGGTTTTATTGTCAAAAGATAATATTTGACCAATAAAAACACTATAAACTTGCCCACTAAAACCCATAGCACACAGTAATAGACCTATGAATATTAAAGGCGTTCCGGTGTTGTGATAAGTAAGAAAAAAACCGGAGAGACAAAGGGAACAATGGATGGCTAAAATTGTCTTGTACTTCATATAGCTAAAACATGATATGCTGAATGATATCCCTATGATTAAACCTGCCATAACACAAAAAAATTGTGGTAATGTGTGTGCGTAATAAAGAAAACTTAATGGCGGAAATAAAATGAAAAAATATCCCAATAAATTATTTGAAAAGTCATTATTTTTTATCAAAATCATCACCTCTTAAAATTTTTTTGTGCTAATAAAGTTAGTATTATTAGAAAAAAATACTTTATTCTTTGCATTTTTTGTCAAAGAGGATTATAATTTACGTAAGTGAATGACCAGAGGTAATCGACATGACAGAATTTCTAGAAAACACTTTGAATATCGTAAAAGATGAAGTATTGAATGTTAATGAAGCAATCTTGTTTGCAATTATTATAGTAGTCGGTCTTATTGTTCTTGTTTTGATAAAAAACGTCGTAGGCGAATTTTTTAGGAAACATGGACCAGGAAGAAAGAAGACTATTTTTAGCCATAGAAAGAATCAGTATAAGACAAGGATTGCAAAAGGCAAAAAGAAAAATTACTAAAGACTTTTAGAACTGAATAACAAGATTTATGTAAGCCCCGCAAGTTGCGGGGTTTTTTAGTCCTATAATGAGTAGCAGCAACTATTGTTATCTATGCATTGCTGATGATTAGGGTTACAAGGATTACATTCTCCTAAATCGTCACATTCTGTTTTTACTTCGCATGCACCTATATTGAAAAGGGATGGTCTAGTTACCTGTAAGTTGGTTCCCGGCGTGATTACGAGAGCACCTGAAAGAACAGGAGCGCAAACTTCTCCGATGCAAGTTACAGTTATTGACGGATTCAACAGTTTTGCACATGCGTTGAAGTCAAATAAGAGTGTAGGTGCTATTCCTGAAACTTGGCATGGGATTTCTACTCCACAAAAGGCGAAAGAAGCTCCGCCAATTACTTCAAATGGTATATCTTCAGAAGTATTGAAACAAATTTTGAAACTGCAAGCGGGGCCGTTATTATATGCAACCCCTTCTACTACGATGGTTGCTTGAAGTAACCATGGACCCACAGTGGTAATCATTACGAAGTTGCCTGGACAGATGTTTTCGCACGGTGAGTGGCAGGCACATCTTGTAATTTCGGCCATTATGCCACTTAAATCCCCTATGAACTGATTTCCACTTCTGGTTAATGATGTGATTGGAATTCCTTCTACCGTTACATCATCAGTTGTAAGTTCTGCAGATTCGGATAGAATCAAAGAATGGACGATTACATATGCATTGGTTATTTCGAAGGTTGTTTCTGGTGTTAATTGGAAGTCGCAGCAACAGTTGCAATTGCAGTTATATCCATAAGAAGAATTTACGGCTGAAGCTTGTGCTCCGGAGTTGCAAGTGCATCCGCAGCTATTTGATGCAGGTGCATTTTGGCATGCCGAAACACAGTTGTTTGCTCCAATTGTTAATTGCTGAGTGAAGTCACCAGAACTAGTATCTATACTGGCCATAATGGGCGATGAGTTTTCCTGATTGTTATAAAATATTTTGTTTAGATAGACGAAGTTGCCTTCATCTACACAACCATTCTGTGAAAAATTCATTATAATTCTCCTTTCAAAAGGGAACATAAATCCCTTTGTGTATACTATGCATAGAGCGCAGTTGTTGACAAAGAGAATGCAGTTAAATCCTTAAATGCGACAATTATATAAGACTATAAAAGCAAGTCTATACTTAAAAAACACCTAGAACAGGGCAACAAACTGTATAGGTGTTTTTCTTTACCCAAAATTTCCAATTTCAAACAAGCTAGTGGTGAAAAACTTCAAAAAATACCTAAAAAGTATTGAAAAATGTTAAGAAGTGGTGTATAGTGGTGATGATAAACTATCGTAAAGTGGACTCATTGTCGGCATTTTTAGAGGGAGGTCATTCCATGTTCATGGGAACTACGTACAATTCCATAGATGAGAAGAACAGAATGATTGTTCCTGCTAAGCTTAGAGCCGAACTTGGTTCACGCTGTATCTTGACAAAAGGTCTTGATGAATGCCTTTACATTTATACAGTAGCAGATTGGGAAGACTTGAAGTCAAAGATTTCAGAACTTAAGCAAGGACAAAAGAAGGTGAGAACATTAATTAGACACCTTTTTGCCAATGCTCAGGAATGCGAGTTTGATAAACAGGGAAGAATAGTAATATCACAGGAACTAAAATCTTACGCCAAGATTGAGAAGGAACTTGTGACAATGGGAGCTATGTCCAAGATTGAAATTTGGAGCAAAGAAGTATGGGATGCTCCTGACAACGACAACAAGATGGATATGGAAGAACTTGCAGAAGCTTTGGAAGATTTAGATTTCTAAAGGGAGGACAAGCATGGAATTTAGACATAAGTCCGTACTGTTTGACGAATGTATGGAAGGGCTTAATATAAAGCCCGATGGCATATATGTAGATGGCACCTTGGGTGGCGGAGGACATAGTAGTGGAATCTGCGAACTTCTAGGTCCTAACGGTACTTTGATAGGAATCGATAGGGATCAGGATGCACTTAATGCGGCATCTAAAAGATTAGAAAAATATAATTGCAATAAGATTTTCGTTCAAAGCAATTATTCCGATATTGCACAAGTTTTGGAAGAACTTGATATAGACGAAATTGACGGGGCTTTACTTGACCTGGGAGTGTCTTCTTTCCAATTGGACAACCCTGAAAGAGGCTTTTCTTATATGAACGATGCTCCTTTAGATATGAGAATGAGCCAAGATGATACTTTTACTGCGGCAGATGTTGTCAATGATTATGACAAGAAGGAATTAACCAACGTAATCTCAAAGTATGGTGAAGAGCGATGGGCGTCTAGAATTGCAGACTTCATTGTAAAAGCAAGAGAGGACAAGCCTTTAGAAAGCACCTTTGAACTTGTTGATGTGATAAAGGCGGCGATACCAGCCTCAGCAAGAAGAACAGGTCCGCACCCTGCAAAAAGAACTTTCCAAGCTATAAGGATTGAGGTAAACGACGAAATTAGACAGCTTGAGAGAGCAGTTGAAGAGTTCTGTGATGTTCTTGCACCAAAAGGAAGGTTGTGCATCATCACTTTCCACTCTTTAGAAGATAGAATTGTAAAAGATATTTTTAATTATAGAGCAAACCCTTGCACATGTCCTAAGGAGTTTCCGATGTGTGTGTGCGGCAAGAAGGCTGACATAAAGAAGGTCACTGGCAAGCCTGTTATACCTTCTCCTGCAGAACTTGAAGAAAACCCTAGATCAAGAAGTGCAAAACTTAGGGTTGCTCAGAAAATATAATTGTTTTGAGGTAATATAATGGCTACAGCAAGAAGAGCATATACAAGTGAATATTCTTTCCACTTTGCTCCCCAGCATCAGCCTGAAAGAGTCAAGAGAACTAGACAAAGACCAGAAGCTAGACCGGAACAAAGAGGAAGACAGCAAAGCGGCACTATTTCTGCCGATACTTTGCGTGCTCTAATTGTTGGAGTATTGGCAATAGGAATTATCCTTATCGGCATGGTAATCGTAAATGCTCATTCTGCAGACCTTCAATACACTGTAAACCAGCTCGAAAATCAGAATGCCATTTTACAGACAGAAATAGATATGCTAGAGGTTAAGATAGGAAGCAACACTAGCATAAATCAGCTTGAGGATTATGCCACAACTCAGATAGGAATGCATTATCCACTAAGTAGTGAATGCATACATCTTTCAAATGTAGAATTACCGGAAGACGGGCTTGCAAACCTAATAAGACAAAAGGCCTACGCATAATAAACGGCTCCGGAAAATATACATAGTTCTAGCAAATAATTTCATAGATGATAATAAGCCGGATAACTTAATATAAAGATTAGTGTTCCGGCTTTCTATATGTTATAGGGAGTAATAAAATGAAAAATACACCTGTAAAAGTAATAAACAAAAAAAGAATAGCATTAGGATTTGTCATAATTGCGAGCTTAATGATTCTGTTACTTTTCCGTGTGGCGTGGATTCAAATAGTTGACGCAGACGAATTGACAGAGAAAGCTATTGGACAGCAGACCAGCGATATAACATTAGAAGCTAAACGAGGCACAATATACGACAGAAATGGAAAAGAACTCGCAGCAAGCATAGATTGTTATACTCTATGGGTAAGACCTGCACAGCTAGCCGAAGAAAAGTCTTCTGATGATATTACAAAGATTGCCGAAACGCTTGCACCGATTGTTGGTATGGAGGCTGCGGATGTTAGGAAAAAACTTGTGACAGATGAAGCCCTTGTCAAAGTAGCACAATATCTTGAAAAAGATGCTGCTGATAGGGTTAGAGACCTTGAGATTGTCGGAATTGAATTGTCCGAAGCGACAAAACGATACTATCCTTTGGGTAATTTTGCATCACAGCTCCTTGGAAGTGTCAACATTGACAATGTAGGTAGAACAGGAATCGAATTA
Organism: Bacillota bacterium; assembly: GCA_017547345.1. The sequence continues at coordinate 9,540 of JAFYPY010000041.1, forward strand.
GAATACGACCAATATTTGAGCGGAATTGATGGAAGATGGGTAAAAAATACTGACCTTGCAGGCAATGTATTAGTAGATGGTTCAGAAGAATACTATGAAGCACAAGATGGAAACAATGTAATTCTAACCATAGATGAAGCTATTCAGTATTATGCAGAAAAAGCAGTAGCAAAGGGCATGGAAGACACAGAAGCTAAAAGAATAATGTGTCTTGCGATGGATCCAAAAACAGGTGAGATTCTTGCCAGTGTGGTTTCCCCTGGTTTTGACCCTAACAATGCAACTGAACCTTATGACGAAAAAGAAAAGAAAAAATTCAATAAGCTAAAAGAGGAAGAACAAATGAGTTACCTCTTTGACATGTGGAGAAACCCTATTGTAAGTGATACTTATGAGCCGGGTTCCACTTTCAAGCTTTTGGTTTCTTCGGCGGCTTTAGACGAAGGTGCTATTACAAATAATGATACATTTAACTGTGGTTGCAGCATTACTATTGCAGGCGTAACACTACACTGCTGGAGTACTAACGACCATGGGTCCCAGACTGTTAAAGAGGTTCTTGGAAACTCATGCAACCCGGCTATGGCGACAATAGCAACAATTATGGGGGCCGAAAACCTATATGAGTACCTAAACTTATATGGAATCAATCAGACAACCGGTGTGGATTACCCCGGTGAAACAGGTTCTATTATGTATAGTTTAGATGATGTTGGACCTGTTGAACTTGCAACTATAGGATATGGTCAGGGTATTTCGGTAACTCCAATACAGCTTCTTACTGCCGTTTCGGCAATTGGAAATGAAGGTGTTTTATTGGAACCAAGATATGTAAAGGCGCTTACTGACTCTAAAGGAGATATAGTTAAAGAGTATGAAACTAAAGAAGTAAGAAGAGTTCTTTCTAAGGAGACTGCGAAAGAAATGCTTCAAAATATGGAGTATGCTGTTTCAGAAGGTGGAGCAGGGGCAGCAAAGATTGTTGGGTACAAAGTTGGTGGTAAAACCGGTACTGCTAACAAAGTTGAAAATGGTGTGTACGGAGACTACTACTACAGTTCTTTCATTGGAATTGCTCCTGTAGATGATCCAAAGATTGCGATTTTGGTAGTAGTAGATAGTCCAAAAGGCTCTTATTATGGTTCTATGACTGCTGCTCCTATTGCCAAGAGTGTTTTGGAAGATACTTTAAGATATATGAATATAGAGCCTGAATACAGTGAAGAAGAACTATCACTATTAGAAGGAAACTATACTATAGTTCCTGATGTGGTGGGCAAAGAGTATAGCGATGCGGCAGGCATAATATCAGGCGCACAGTTAGAATACCAGAAACCTGCAGGGGCAACAGATGACTTTGTTGTTGCAGCACAGTATCCTGTAGGTGGCACAAAAGTTAAGCAAGGTTCAAAAGTTTACATTTACGATAAGTAGCATTAGTATTTTCCGGTAACCCCGGTGGAGAAAACATTGATATTATCGAAATTGCTTTCGAATATTGATCATAAGCTAGTACATGGAAAAACAAATAAAATCGTTTCTTCTTTAGCTTACAATTCAAAAGACATATCTAAAGATGCTATGTTCATTGCCGTAGAAGGACACAATGATGATGGAAGGAACTATATAAAAGATGCTATAAAAAACGGTGCGAATTCTATAATGCTTTCTAAATATAAAGAACTTGATTTAGACATTGATGAGGATGTCACAATCATAGAGGTGGAAGATACTAGAAGTGCGCTTGCACAGATTAGCAGAAATTATTATGGAAATCCGTCTGATGAGATGACTATTATAGGCGTGACTGGCACGAAAGGAAAGACATCTGTCACCTTTATGCTGAAGGAAATTTTGGAATTATCAGGCATAAAGACGGGGATAATAGGAACTATAAAGTCGGGTTTTGATGGCAGTTATATTGATTCCATAAACACTACGCCTGAGTCTCTCGATATACAGTGTTTTTTTAGAAAGATGCTAGATGGAGGGTGCAAGGCGGTAGTTATGGAGGTTTCCTCCCAAGGCATTAAAGACAAAAGGATAGATGGAATATCCTTTGATATAGGGGTATTTACTAATATATGGCTGGATCATATAGGCGAAGGAGAACACAAAGACTTCGAAGAATATCTATATTATAAGAGTGAGCTTTTTTGCAGGTGTGAAAAGGCTGTTCTAAATGGCAACCACGCGTACTCTGAGGAGATAATTAAAAGGGCTCAGATAGAAAAGCCGATTACTTTTGGCAATGATGAAGATTTCGATTATTGTATAAAAAATATAGAAAATTCAGCAAGGACTGGCGAATTTTTCAGTAGCTTTTCCATATGCGAAAAAAAGGATTGCAAACATATAGAACATCATTTATCTTTGAATATGGCCACATCATTCAATGTAGAAAATATGGCCGCGGCGATTGCTGTAGCAAGGATTTTAGACATTTCGTGGGAAGCAATAAAAGAGGCTACAAGGGGAATTAGTGTACCAGGAAGGACAGAAATAGTGCCGTGCCACCAAAACTATACTGTTATGATTGATTATGCACATAACGGTGAGGCTCTTAGAACTTTGCTCACATCGTTGAAAGAGTTTAATCCGATGAGGCTGATTTTGGTATTTGGTTCGGGTGGGAACCGCGATAAAAATAGAAGATATGAAATGGGAGAGGTGGCATACAATCTTGCAGATTTTATAATTGTTACCTCAGACAATCCAAGAAAAGAAGATCCAAAGCAAATTATAAAAGATATTACTAGTGTAATGGAATTTTGTGATAAGCCTATTCTTGTGATTCCGGATAGACGCAAAGCTATTATAAGAGCAATGGATGAAGGAAGGGCAGATGATTTAATTGTTATCGCAGGAAAGGGACACGAAAAATATCAGATAATTGGTGGTAAGACCATATACTTCGATGACAGAGAGGTTGTTTTGACATACGGAAAGGAGCAATGATGAAGAGATTTACAATTGCTGAAATTGCTAATATATCAGGAGGAAAAGTTTTGTGCGGTGATGAGTCATATTTGGTGTCAGGATATGCCATTGACTCTAGAGAAACTACACCGGGAGAAGTCTTTTTTGCAATAAAAGGTGCAGCTACAGACGGTCACAAATTTATACCCCAGGTTTTGGAAAAAGGTTGCAATAGCCTTGTTATTTCTGACGAAAAACAGTTGCCAGAAGGGGCTGAGCAAAAGGCAAATATTGTCGTTGTTGAAGATGCCCTAAAAGCGTTGCAGGCTCTTGGGAAACACTATCTCAACTCACTTCCACTAAAGAAAAAAATCGGGATAACCGGAAGTGTCGGTAAGACTAGTACAAGAGATATGACATACTATGTCATCAACGAAAAATACAAGGCTGCCAAGAACAAGAAAAACTATAATAGCTCTACTGGAATTCCGCTTTCTATATTGGAATTTCCAGAAGACACAGAGGTTGCAATTTTGGAAATGGGAATGGAAGTCCCAGGAGAAATTAAGGAATTAGCAGAGTTAGTTGAACCTGATATCGCAGTTATAACATCGGTAACGGAAGTCAATATGGTAGTTTTTGAAACTGTAGAAAGAATCCTTGATGCCAAAATGGAAATTACGAGCAAACTGGGTAAAGACTCTACTTTGATAGTAAACTCTACATGGCCGATGCTTTCGCCTGAAAGAGTAAGTGGCGACTACAATCTTACAACCGTAGGAAGCGATGCCCTTGCTAACTATGTTGTTGGAGAAGTTTGTGACTATGGAGATAAGGGGATAAAGTTTAGTTTGGACTGTAATGATGAAAAACATGTTGTATCCTTACCTGTAGCAGGAGGACACAATGCTTATAATGCTTCTCTTGCCATTGCAGTTGGGATGATGCTTGGCATAAGTGTTGAAGAAGCTGAAAGAGGTCTACAAAACACTGAACTTACAGGCAAAAGATTAAATATCTTCGAGCATAACGGAATGAAGATTATCGAAGACTGCTACAACGCATGTCGTGATTCCGTAAAGTCAGCAATCAACACACTTGCTGCCACAGAAGGAAACCGAAAGGTAGCAATAATAGGAGATATTTTGGGTCTTGGTGCCATTTCTAAAGAGTCGCACTTTGATATCGGAAGATATGCAGCAGAGAAAAATATAGATCTAATTGTTGCAATCGGTCCTGAGGCTATCGAGTATGCCAACGGAGCAAAAACTCTGCTCGATGATAAAAGAGTTTTATATTTTGCTAAAAAAGAAGATTTTATAGACATAAAAGATAATATAATAAAAAGTGGAGATGTTATTCTCCTAAAGGCTTCAAGAGGAATGGAGCTAGAAAAAATTGCAGAAGAAATAATTAAACTATAAACAAGGAGATAAAAAATGGAATCATTATTATTCCCAATAATAGCTTTATTTGCAGCATGGGTGTTGGGAGCGCTGCTTACCAAAATGCTGATTCCGGCATTAGAAAAAAAACAATTTAGACAGTTCGTTAGAGACGAAGGACCTCAGTCACATTTGAAGAAAACTGGAACGCCTAGTATGGGTGGTCTTGCAATCATATCCGCTTCAGTAATCTGCTCCATAATAGTAGGTTTTGTTGCAGGAAAGGCAACAATTGGCCTAGTTGGAGTAGCAATAGCAATGGTTCTTTTTGGAACCATTGGATTCAAGGATGACTATGAGAAGGCGATTAAGAAAAACAACGACGGTTTAAGCCCTAAACAAAAAATCGTTATGCAGTTTGTTTTCTCGCTTGCCTTTGCGATTTTTGCATACTTCTTTTCTGGTGGAGACATAATGAGGGGTAGCGAAATTTGGATTCCAGTGTTTAATTTAACAATTGATTTAGGTCTTTTGTATATTCCGTTTGTTATGTTTGTTATGATTGCTTTCAGTAATGCAGTAAATCTTACTGACGGACTTGATGGATTAGCATCAGGTATAACTGCGCTAGTTGCGTTTTTTATGGTAATTGCAAGCATTACATTTGGATATACTGATATGCCTATCGTATTTGGTGCTGTTTCCGGAGCATGTCTTGGTTTCCTAATGTTTAACAAGAATCCTGCCAAGATTTTTATGGGCGACACAGGCTCGATGGCGTTAGGCGGCGTGTTGTCAGCAGGTGCTTTAATGATGAAACTTGAGTTTTTACTTGCCATAGCAGGAATCATATATGTTATAGAAGCGTTATCCGTTATCATACAAGTTGGATATTATAAGAAAACTAAGAAAAGAATATTTAGAATGGCCCCTATTCATCATCACTTTGAATTGGGTGGAATGAGTGAACAGCAGGTTGTAAGAGCATTTTGGGCTTTTGCGCTTTTAACTTGTCTATGTGCTATCGGATTGATGCATATTTAATTGTTTAACAATGATGTAAGAGGTAATTTAGATGAAACATACAGAAACTATGGCGAATAAAAAGGTTCTTGTCGTAGGTCTTGGTAAATCAGGGATTGCAGCGACTGAAGCAATGCTTAAGCTAGGCGCAAAAGTTGCGGTCCAAGATTCAAAGAAAAAAGAAGATACTGATAAGGAACTTTTGGAGTTTTTGAATAAAAATGCTGTTCAGTTGTTTTTGGGAGAAATTCCGAAAGATATGGGCAACTTTGATATGCTTATTTTGAGTCCTGGAGTTAGTCCTGAACTTGGATTTATACAAGAAGCGAAGAATAAGGGTGTAGAAATTGTCGGGGAACTTGAAGTTGCATACAGAATTGCAAAGGGAACTTTTGTAGCGCTTACCGGAACTAACGGAAAGACAACTACTACAACTTTAGTTGGTGAAATCTTTAAAGAAGCTAAGCTTAAATCTTATGTTGTAGGAAATATTGGCATAGCAGTAATATCAAAGGCACTTGAAACGAAGGAAGAAGATTGGTTAATTACTGAAACCAGCAGTTTTCAGCTTGAAACAGTAAAAGAGTTTAAGCCGGTAGTTTCTGCTATCTTAAATATAACTCCTGACCATTTGAACAGACACCATACGATGGAAAACTACGGTCTTGCGAAGGCAAACATATTTGCAAGACAAGAAGAAAACGAGTATTGCATAATAAATGGAGACGACGAATTCTGTGTGAAACTTGCTAAGGAAGCGAAGGCGAAAGTCATAGAGTTTTCATCTACAAGGGAATTAAAGCAAGGAGCTTTCTTGAAAGATGGAGAACTTGTTATTGTAGATGAAAATGGACAGTGCCATGATTTGTGTCATAAGTCAGAACTTCGCATTTTGGGGAAGCATAACATAGAAAACGCTCTTGCGGCAGCGGCCATTTGTTATTATTCAGGAATAGAGATTCCTGTAATTTCAAAGACATTAAAAGAATTCGCAGGTGTTGAGCACAGAATAGAATTTTGTGGTGAAATAGACGGCGTTAAATTCTACAACGACTCAAAGGGAACCAATGTGGATGCCGCAGTAACAGCTTTGAGGGCATTAGAGAAGAATGTCATATTAATCGCAGGTGGGGATGGAAAGAGTCAGGATTTCGTTCCTTTTATTGAGAATTTCAAGGGAAGTGTGAAACATATGGTACTTCTTGGAAGAGATGCGAATCTAATAGCTGAAGCTGCAAAAAAATGTGGATTTGAAGCTTATTCCTTTGCTAAAGATATGGAAGAATGCGTAAAAAAAGGTTTCGAACTTGCAGAAAGTGGAGACAATATTTTGCTTTCCCCAGCATGTGCAAGTTGGGATATGTATAAGAATTTTGAACAGAGAGGCGATCACTTTAAGGACATTGTTGCCGCTCTGAAATAATAAAAGTTTAGGGTGTATTTATGAAAAAAGCCGATGCTTTGAAGAGCAACTTAAAAACTGCATTAAAACGAGGCGGCGGGATTATAGACAGATTTCGTTCTGAAAATAACGGGGATTTGTGGATTGTACTACTAACTGCTATCCTTGTTGTATTTGGGACGGTTATGGTGTTTAGTGC
>JAFYPY010000042.1 GCA_017547345.1 Bacillota bacterium
TTTGCGTGAGAGAGAAGTGAGTTTTAATATAAGTTTTTAGAGGGAGACAGTATGTAGTAGCATGAATTGTGAAAAAAGGCTCCGAAGCCGCCAGGCTTGAGTCGCTTGCGCGATCGAATTATGTATACCGCGTTTGTGAAAATTTTGTGAAATAAAGAATCATTAGGTTAAACTCAATTAGTTTAATTACTATAAAACTCATATATATATGGAAAGGAAAATGAGGATGCCTCGTTTGAAATTTCAAAAAATTTATGTTATAATATATATATAAAGGAGATAAACGATTATGTTATCAACAAAAGATCAAGAAACTGTAACTCAAATTTCTAAGTATGTGCGTCAATATATGGACTACTTAGAACACTGCCAATGTGTAGAGGGTGCTATGGAAGTGCGCTACTATTGGGAACAATACTGTGAATTAGTAACTAAATTATATAAGGAGAACCAAAAATGAACAAAAAAAACAGAAGAATTAGTAACACAAAGAGCCAATGAATATCTTGATATCATCAGAGATATTAGAAAGAATCACTCGTTTTTAGAGAATATTATCTATGAGCATTGTCAAGATCGTGATGATTGGTATAAGGCAAGAGAAACAAGTAACAATATTGAAAAGCAACTTGCTAATTTGTTTGCTTATTTTAGCGATCAAATTTATTTTGATTTTATGAATTTAAAGGAGGATTGAAATGTCTAGCATTAAAATGACAGAGTTTCAGGTTTATAACAACCTAATGTCTAGAGGAATTATGCTTGAACTTATTAATGGTAAATGGTTTATTAACGGTATAGAAATGCCACTATACGGAATGGGCGGTATTAGTTGGACATTATGCTGTAAATACCCAGAATACTTTGGTAGTGAAGTAAATTCAAGTAGATTTTTTAAGTGGTTTATAGGCAATGTAAATATAATAGATGGCGAATGGCCTGAAATGCCTATATTAGTAAAAGCAAAAACAAAAATGGCGGCAGGGTATGTTCCTAGTGAACTAGCCTACCCGCTTACAACAAAAGAGTTAAAGTTAATTCATTACTTAATCGATGGTGATCCAAAAGACAATTACGCTATTTTCTTCTATGGTGTTGGAGGAAGCGGCAAAAGCACAATATGTAATTTAATAGCGTCTTTATTTGGACATTCAGACACAGCAACATGCGCACTTGATCAAATAACTGAGAAGTTTGCTAGAGAGCAATTAGCGGGAAAGCGTCTTTGGTATAATCCTGAAGTAGTTTCTTCTTGGTCAGATAAGGCAACGGGTTATTTTAAGAAAATAGTAACAGGCGATGTGGATCAGTTTGAACCTAAAGGTAAAAACCCTTATACCGCTCGTTATCGTTGTAAAGCATTGTTTTGTTGTAATGTTACACCAAGATTTGATTTTACTGACACTGGATTATTAAGAAGAGTTTTGTATTATTATAAAAATGAAAAGATACAAAACCCTGATGGAAGTTTACAACATAAAAAATATACTGAAGAAGAGCTTATAGATATAGCCGTAGCAGCACTTCAAACTGATATGACAAATTGGACTGATGATTTTATAGATGAAACTCATAAAGTAATAATGGAAACGAATAATGTAGCAAAATATGGAATATGTAAAGAATATGATACTTATATAGCAGCATGTAGTGCTAATGGGGTATATCCATACGCAAAAGAAAAGTGGGAAAAACTTAAGGAGTTGTTTGAAGGATGGATATCTACATTAGAGAAAAAGACACCCCCAAGTACTTGCGGGGCGTACAAGTTTTAGACAACGAAACCATGAACGAGTTGATACAAAATGCTTTTGATTTACCTTCAAGAATAAGAATTAAAGATTTATCAACTCGTTTAGAAATTTTAAATGATAGAAGAAAAACTAAATATATTTTCAGTTATTACGAAGATATAGAATACAACATAAAACTAGGTAAAGTTGCGGGGCCTGCCTATAGGTGGTTCATACAAGAATATCCACTTTCTTCTTGGGCAGACTCAAATGGAATGACAATGTATAATGTTCGTGGTGGTGAAATATGGACAAACGAAAGTTTTGATAGAAAATGGATTAATTGTTGGGCTTATGATATTAACTCGGCATATCCTGCGGCACTGTTAAAGCCAATTCCTGATGTAAATAATGAATTAGGCCCTGGAACAATAGAAGAGGGTGAAATAGGTTTTATAATAGATGATGAGGGATACTTAACAGAGGTTGAAGAAGGATTTGCGTCTTGGAAGTTTAAATTAATTCCTTCGCCTTGGGCTAAAAAATATGTTCCTAAAAAATATGAACAATTAGTTAGAGCAAAACAAAGAGGAGATAAAGCAACGGCAAGAAAAATAAAAGATCAATTAAATATTTCTATCGGAGTATTAAGAAATCACAACGCTTTCTTATATGTTCACATTTTAACTCAATGTAAAAATGCTATATATAAATACATTGATGAGAATACGATTAGTGTTAATACTGACTGTATATACAGTGCGGTTCCTAGAAATGACATACCACTAGGGTTGGATATTGGAATGTTCAAAGAATTGCCTGAAAATGGAAAATTAATTTATTTTAGTGGCGCAGACTATCAATGGGAAACAGGTAAAAAATCTTTGCGTGGTATTCCCGTAGGTTTACAGGATACCTATGATTTAGAAACTAAAACACAATATAAAAAACCTGACTATAAACTAGTAGGAGATAGAATAGAACATGACGAATGAAAGAAAAGAATGGATTGAAAGTAGAAAACAATATGAAAGAGGCTTATGGGATGCTATTAAAAAATATGTTAAACAAGATATGACAGCAGAGTCTAAAGATAAAATTTTTAAAATAGCACAACCAACTCCTTTTCATTACGAAATTATAAAGAAAAATCCAAACTATGAAGAATTGAGAGACGCTTTTGTGGCAAGAGATTTACTTGCTGCAGGCCTATCATATGAGATACCTATCGAAAAACTTGATAAAAAGTTTGTTGATAATTTTATTAAAGACTGGAATAAAATTGAATTAAATGATAGATTAACAAATAACGCTATAAAGGGCTTAAATAAGTTTCCTGATAAGATTAAGGAAATTTTAGCGATTACGGGTGAAAAAGAATTAAATGTTAATAATGTTAAATATCTTGGCGGAGATCAGTATTTATATAATGATTTTATACTAATAAGTTTTACGCGCTCACCTATAAGTATTGACATTAGACTCTTTTAAGTGCTTTGTTTTGAAAAAATGAAAAATTTTTGATATACTATATATATAAAAGGTAGTTTAAAGGTATTATATAACAACTTAATAATTAATTTTTGATTTATGCCGCATTGGAAATCGTGCGGGGTGTGCTTGGCTAGGCGGTGGTGGAGGAACATGAGTGAAAAATTTTTTAAAAGTTTGGACAAGAACTTTTTAAACAACTTGTCGAAAAATCATATACTAATGTAAAAGAAAAAATTTATTTAAAGGAGGCCTTACAAATGGCACAAGAAGTTAAAGCAATTTATTTTAGCAAAAAGATGAACAAGTATTATTTCAACTCTATCTCTGTTTTCGGAGATTACCGCGCAGTTACTGTTTATAATGGTGATGCGCTTAAGGGCGGCGAGATTAAGATTGACAAAAATGGTCGTCAATATATCGTTGGCTATGTAGAACAAAGAAAAGGCAAAAATGGTCTTTATTGGTATTGCACTGGTTTCGTGCCAAAGACTGAAAAAGCCGAAACAGCGGAAGAAGCAATTGAGTTCACTGAATAGAAGTCAACCAAGTAAAAAGTACGAACAGTTCCAAGATAGAGAATGGTATAATTTACGCTCTATCTTGGGAAATGATTGGGCTATGTTCTATTATCTTTTAGGCGGTCGTGAGGCAGGCAAGTCTTACGCAGTGCTTAGATTTTTTATCTGGCAATGGAAGAAAAAAGGACGTCCCTTTACTTGGATGAGATTAACTGAAACCAGTGCGCAAAAACTTTTAACTAATAACGCAGAGAAACTTGTTGACCCTGATATTAGAAGATATTTTAATTTAGATTTAGTAACAAAAGGCAATAATGTTTATGAAGTTATAAAAAGAGACGATAAGGGTGTAGTTAAAGAAAAGAAATTAATGTGTAGAGTTTTGGCTCTTAGTACCTTCTACAACGATAAAGGTTCTGGACTCTTCGACTGTCAATTCCTAGAAAATCCTAATATGTACTATAATATCTGCTTGGATGAAATGAACAAAGAGAAGTGTGAAAAGAGAACCCAAGATATTCTTTACAGTTTTACTAACCAACTTGAAAACCTTATCAGATCAACTAAAGAAAGAGTGCGTATTATTTGTATTGGTAATACACTTGAAGAAGCGTCTGACATTCTTGCGGGTATAAACTTCATTCCAGAAGACTTTGGAAGATATAAATTACACAAAAAGAAAACGGTAATAGATTACATACCGCTTACAGATGCTTATAAACAAAGAAGAGATGGTTCAGCAGCAAGTATACTTATGCCTGAAGCGTCAACCTTCACTAATAAAATTCACATGGACTTAAGTATGTTAAACTCTAATGGTAAACTAAATAAACCCACAACCATTATTAAGTTTAGCAAGAACCAAGAAGACTGGTTCACTCTTTGGGACGGAAACACTATCAATAGTTATAATGGCGAAAAGATTAAAAATGAAATAATGATGCGCCCTTATGAAGATGGATTATTCGTAATGAAGAACAGAGAAGATGTAGTCTTAAGATTTATGCTTAAAGGCTATATGTTCCGTAATATGTTAGTCCAAAAGAAATTCAAAAAGCAAATAGAACTACTAAAACCTAACGGCAAATAACCGAAGGAGTAGTTTTGTTTGGGCTTGTGCGCCGTATATCTTCCGCGCAGAACCTATGTATGGGAAGTGCTACCGAAGAGGTCCCCATCATAGTCTGGGTAGAAACACCAGATCTGACTATATACGGAATGCCTTTTGCTCTTATATAATGAAAGAGAAATTAAAAGCGGCTTGGGTTTGGCTGCGAAAAAATATAATAAATAAAGAAAATCTACTAGGAGCCATTATAGCAGAAGCGATATTTTGGTTACCTTGTATTATAACTGGACTACTCGCCATAATTTTTTCCTCATGGTGGTGGACGGCGTTTTGGGGCATTATCCTTTTTTGGTTCGGTCCTTTAACGCCTGCCATTCCACTTCAGTTGGCATTGATTGTGGCAGTGAATAAAATTTTAAAAAAATGGAGGAAAAGAAAATGAATGAAAATGAAAAAGAAAAATTAGAAACTACAGGTCAAGGGCAAACTGAAGAAGTTCAATATCTTTTAGATCAAATTGAAGAAATGAAACAAAACTATGTTCCAAGATCTGAACTTAATAAACAGAAAGCAATGACAAAACAAGTAATGGAAGCCTATACAAAAGGAAAGGAACTTGATTTGCCAACAAAGGGAAATGAAAAGAAAGATGTTCAAAAGTTAAGAAATGAACTCTATGGAAAAGATAGCGGGAAATTAAATTCCGTAGAGTATATTCAAAAAACTCTTGACTTAAGAAATGCGCTCATTGAAGCGGGAGAGCGTGATCCTTTTATTCCTGTTGGAAATCACGCAGAAACAACTACTAACGCAATTGAAACTGCGGAAAGAGTTGCTATAGGTTTACAAGAAATGATTGACTTTGCTGAAGGTGACGAGGGTATTTTTCTTGCGGAATACCAAAGGCGAGTTACCGATCCTAAAATACCTGTAGGCGCAAGAAAAAGAAAATAATTAATTAAAGGAGGCCTAAAAAAATGGCTAATTTTACTGGAACTTTAAATCAGAACGAAATCTTTGCTGCTTTATATAATATGATTATAAGCCAACAAGTTTTCGCTGATAACATTGCTGACACAAAATCTACTCTTGTAGATATGGCTAGAACTGATGGATCACTTTATGGTGATACTAAACTTTACTACTCAACAGACGTACTTAAATCATTTGAATGGACTGGCGATGATGAAGCAGCAAATTTACTTAAATTACATCGTCCACAAGATCCTGAATGTCAATCAATCTCTATTGATACTTTCCGTATGATTCCAGTTACTGTTGATAATTATTTAACTAAGAGAGCATTCTCTACTGAAGGCGCTTTCAGTGCTTTTAACTCTCAAATTTTATCTTGGATCAGAGATACTAAGAAAATCTATGATGCTACTATGTTTAATGCTTTCATCGGAACTCACTCAACTAATGAAGGAAAACAAAATCATACTATTGCTCTTCCTGCTGAACCAGATGGAGTTGATGATTATAATACTGAAGCTTACAATAGATTAGTAGCTCAAATAATCGCTACTGATATGGCTGACCTTATGGTTAACCTTGAAGATGTATCTAGAGATTACAACGACTATGGTAACCTTCGTTCTTACAATGTTGACGATCTCGTATTCGTATGGAACTCTGAACAAGTTAACAAAATTAAGAAACTTGATATGCCTACAATCTTCCACAAAGAAGGTCTTATCGACAAGTTCGCTGAATATACTTTACCTGCTCGTTATTTCGGTAATGTAAACACTAATGCTGGAACTACTGGCGCTGCTAACAATACTATTCGTTCTTTAATCGAAAAAGATTATAACACTGTAGAACCAGATAAAGTAGGCTACGATGAAAAGAAACACATCTTCCCTGGCGATTTACTTCCTGGCAATACTGCTTATGACGCAAACGAAACTTATGGTGAAGATCCTTCAATCGTATGTAAAGTATATCACAAAGACAGTGTTCCTCTTATGACAGGATTTGAGACTGGAACTGAATTCTTCAATCCTAGATCTCTTACTGAAACTCATTACTTAATTTGGGCTTATAACCAACTTGAACACTTAAAGAACTATCCATTCATCACAGTTAAAACTGTAGTTGCTGGTTAATTTGTCTTTTGCCCCTTGGACATTAACTAAGGGGCAAATTTTAAAAATGGAGGTTTTAGATGAATTTATATATTTTTAAATATAATAATTACTATAACCGAATAGTAAAAAAAGAAGAAACAATTAACGATTATGGTTATCCAGAACATGTCATTAATGATATTAGATCTTTTAACCCAAACGACGGAGTAAATACAACTGTTATTGCTGGTATACCTACTGTTTCCGCTTATAATGGAACAGGAGATTATGTTGTTATAACTGATGAATATGATAATATTATCAGTCACTGGTTCATTACAGATATACAATTTAATACTCAAGCACAATGGCAAATAGGCTTACATAGAGATTTACTTGTTGATTTTTACGACAGTATTATAGAAGCGGACACTTTTATTGAGAAAGCAACTCTCGCTTATGATGATCCACTTGTCTTTAACGAAGAAAAGATAATAGTTAACCAAATTAAAACAAATGAAACTTTACTTAGAGATGGTTCACATACACCTTGGATTGTTGGATATATGGCGAAAGACACTCCCGCCGCAGATTTAAAGAATGATAATATTCCTAATAACGATTTAGGAGATATCGCTATCAAAAGTCTTGAAGATGAAACCCTTACTATTGATACTTGGGAATTTTATGGATACCAAGACACACCTTTCTATATGGCTCCTTACAGCGGACAGTGGTCAATAGGTTGGCGTTCTCCAGCAACAGGATTATCAGGAAATGTAACCAATGTTGATATTTACTCTGGTGAATATGTAAGAAGTAATAATAATATTGATTATCCTTTGCGTGGTCCATTAGAAGTGGAGCCCGCGCTTGTAAATGCTATGAAAGAATATGGTTTAGAGAATTTATTAAACGAGGCTTTAAACAATAACTATCTTCCTAACATAGGTAGCAAATCAAAAACAGAAAGGTTCTTAGAATTATCAAACGGTTTACTAGTTAGAACTGGTGATAGAAAAATTTATAAAATCCAAATTAAACCTGCTGACCGTATTGTTCAATCTGCTTACATTCCTTTTGAAAGTGAACTTTTTATGATTTTAAGTAATTTAGCACAAGAGGCTGGCTTTACTGGAAGTCCTGATGCTATAACTTTTAGACTTTTAGGTTATGCGCAAGGTTATTATATTACTTTTGAAGAACAAACTGATTTAAATTTAAAATATGATATGTCTGGCGCAAGAGTTGTTACTGAAGATGCTCCATATGATATTTTTGCTATACCTTTTGATATAACAACTTTAGAAGTTGAAGATAGTAACTCAATTAAAGTTGTATATCCTACTCAAGAGATAGCAATGACTGTTGCGGCGTCTATGATAAAAACTATGGGCAGCTCATTATACGATATACAGTTAGTTCCTTATTGTCCTGTTCAAGAGTTGATAAGACTTGATGGAAATATTCGTATTCAAAATACTAGTAAACAAGGTGTTCCAATTATAAATGGAGCAACAAATAAAGTAGTAAGTTATATTTTCTTTGCTTCAAAATCAAAATTCTCATTTAATATTGAAATGCCAATAGAAATTGGTGGAACTTCAATAGATAAGAAAATAAGCAATGAATGCGAAAAATACCGCTTATGTTCACCTAACTTTAACGGCTACTTTGATTTCTCTCCCGCAAAAAACGATGGAGTTCAATATTTTAATATAGACTGTTGCTACAAACCATTTACACCTTATATTCATATAAACCCTAACTTTAATAACTTATATGGACAAGACTTCAATGATCCGCGCGGACTTATATGCGGTGGTGACTTTTCTTTGTCACAAGTTAGAGATCAATGGGAAGAATATCAAATTCAAAATAAATATTTCCAAGAAATTTTTGATAGACAAAAACAAAACTTAGAAATTCAAAACAAATATCAAAGAATAAGCGAAGGTTTACAAGGCTTAGTAGGAACTGTGGCTGGTGGCGCTACTGGTGCTGTTATTGCTGGAAATCCTCTTGGCGCTGCTGCTGGTGGATTAACAAGTGCTCTTGGCGCAGTAGGTGATATGTATATCAACGAAAAACTTAGAACCGAAGCTTTAGATTATCAAAAAGACATGTTTGGTTTCCAACTTGGTAATATTCAAGCATTACCCGATGTATTAACTAAAGTTTCAACATTTAACAACAACAATAAAATATTCCCGCTCTTAGAATACTATACCTGTACTGACCGCGAGAAAGACGCTTTTGCTAAAAAGGTTGCTTACAACGGAATGACGGTTATGGTAATAGATAAACCAAGCAAGTATATAGGCAACACATGGACCCGCACATTAAGTGATGGCACTATACTTGAAAGCAAAGGATATATAAAAGGACAAATCATCCGCATAGAAAACCTAGAAGATGATTTCCATTTATTAAAGTCGATATCCGATGAATTTTATAAAGGAGTATATATAAAATGAATATACAAGGCTCAATAAATCAACTTTTAACTCTTGCGGCTGTTGGAGTTAGAACAAGTCCAGAAGGAAAAAAGAGAGAAGCATTAAAAGAAAACGAAACTAAACTTAAAAGTTATGAACTTCAATTAGACGCTATGAAACAAAGCGAAGAATATGCGACAGAAGATGAATTTAAAGAACTTTTTAAGCAAATTGCTAAAATAAAAGAAGAACGCTTTAGAATCTCTCCATCAACTGAAAGTTATGGAGATTGGATAGAATCAACTTCAGGATATGCGAAAGATAAAACTATGAGAAAAGATATTAGAGCGAAAGAATCTTTATATAAAGCAAATAGAAGGGCGCAAGAGGCTTTAACAAAAGCACAAGAAGAAAGACGAAATGCTCGTAAAGATGCTGAATTGCCAAGAATCAACTTTAGCGCATTTGGAGGTGGAGAATAATGGGAAAAGGCGTTCCAACGATGTATGATCCAAACTTATTAATACAAGCAGGTATTGATCCAAAAACAGGCTTACCTAAAAAACTTGGAGCATCTATTAATTCAACAAAAGAAGAAATAAAAACAAACCTACAAATAGTTGACCGCCAAGACGCTATCAATTGTTTCACTTGGACTGGACTCCCAGACGGCATAACTCCAGAAATTATAGAGCGTATACTTTACTACAAAGGACAGGGTATGTTCTTCTATATGGAAGAAGTAGATAAATTTTATTTCTTACCTTATGCTCTTGATGGCACTATTGATGTCTATGGTAGATATAACACTGTAACACCATTACCTTTTAACGGAGTTGCTTCAGTAGGTGAAGATGGCAAAGAAAAACCTTGGATCACAGGACTCAAAAGAGATGTTGAATATGAAATTCAACTTCCTGAAGACTATATTAGTGAAACTGGCGAAATCCTTGTTAATAAGATTTTAGAAACTCAAAACGAAAAATGTGTTATCTTAAAAGACTTTACAGAGGGTATTCCACAAACTAACCCAAGACGCTGTGATTTACAAGAACCTATTCTTGATTTAATGTCTGATATGTTACCTTTCATGCGCACCGCACTTTTAAATTCAACTGGTGTTCAAGGTATGCGTGTTAGTAATAGTAATGAAGCTTCTGAAGTTATTATCGCTTCTAACAATGTAAACAATGCTGCTTTAAATGGACAAAAATGGGTTCCTATTACCACTGGTATAGAAATTCAAGAACTCACAAGTGGCGCAACGGGTAAAGCAGAAGAGTTTATGCTTGCTCTTCAATCTCTTGACAACTTCCGTCTTTCCCTTTATGGTTTAGACAATGGTGGGCTCTTCCAAAAGAAATCACATATGTTACAAGAAGAACAAGAAGTTAACCAAGGTAATGTAGGACTTATCTTACGTGACCGCTTAAATCAAAGACAGGCTTTTTGTTCAAGAGTAAACTCTATTTGGGGTATTGGAATCTGGTGTGAAGTGTCCGAACCAGTTATTGGAATGGATATTAATGGAGACGGTGTAATGGGAACAAATGAAAGCGAAGGAACCAACACCGCATCTTCAAATACTGAGAACAAAGGAGGCAATGAAAACAATGATTAATGTATCCTACAACTCAGGTTTTTTAAAACCAACATTTTGTGAAGTCTTTCTTCCCGCAGAAGGCAGTAGCAAAACAAGTTATAACATATTTAGAGAAATGTTTGAGAATTCTGGAATCCCGCTCAAAATATCAGAAATCTCTCTTGAAACTCTCTTTTACTTGTTATACGCAAAACACGGTTCAGACCCTATTGCGGGTATAGATGTAAACCAATTTAAATATGATTTACAATCTCGTGTATTTATGTATGGACCAGCGTGGGAAAAACGCCTTGAAATACAAGATAAAATAAAGGCTTTGTCTCTTGAAGAAGGTAGCGACCTCTTTAAAGGCGGAGAGGCAATTTACAACTCTGCTAAAGCACCAGGCACCGCAAAAGCCTCAATAATAGATAGTGATGGTAAAGTAGACTACCTTGATGGACAAAACACGACTGAATACAAAAAAAGCAAACTTGAAGGCTATGCTTCGTTGATGGCTTTAATAGAAACTGATGTAACAAATGAATTTCTTTTAAAATTTAAATCATTATTTACTGTTAATCCACAACCAACAATTATGCCTTTCATTATCACTTGTAACGAGGAGGAATAATAATGACCTTAGAATTACTTATTGCGGCTGTCGTTGCCGCACTTCCAACAATAGCCTCTATTGCTGGTATTATAATAGCAACTATCGTCCGCATTAGAAAGGGCGATAAAACTTCTAAAGACCTTATAGACGCATTCAATAAGGTTAAAGAAGAAGTGGCTAAAACAAAAGAATACGAAAACTTAAAAGCACAATATGAGTCTTTACAGTCTCAATATTACGGATTAATAAAAGCCCATCGTGAACTCCTAACAAAAATAGACCATATCGCGCGTAAGGAGGAAGACTATGAAGGCAAGCAAACAAACTAAAAATTCAAAAGTAGGAAAAGTTATATTTTCAATACTTCACATTCTTGCGTTATTTGGTCCCTTCCTCTATTTTATACCATATGTGTTCATCACAGGTGAAATAGTAAGTAAAATAACAATAGGCTTATCAATAGTAATGGCATTAATTTTGGCGGGCATCAGTCTCTTATTAGATACTTCAAGACGAGGCGGCCTTACAAAATCTATTATGTGGGTTTTGATTATGGCTCTTTTAACTGGGCTCGCGCACGTAAAAACATTTATCTTTATAATGGCGGGAACCAGTATCTTAGATGAGCTTATATTCTGCCCGCTTAAAAATAAATTTAAGACTCAATATATTGCAAATAAAGAAATCGATAAAAGAATAAAGGAGAACTAAAAATGGAAAAGGCTAAACTATGGATGTATTACTTTATAATTGCTATAGTTTCGCTAATAGCCTTAATCTTCTTTCCAATGCTTGGCTCTACGGTAGGTTTAAATTGGGCTGTCCCTACTACTACCGTAGGGTGGATAGTATGGATAACTATTAAGGTTTTAGTAGCGATACTAAATGTTATCATCTTCCACTGCTTTATGTGCCAAGCAAAAACAAATATAAAAGACAACTCTCAATACATAGAAGCACGTAAAATACTTAAATCTTTAGACAACAAAGAGACTATCCCTATGGCACCCGATAAGTGGGTTGCCCGCCAATATACTAGAAAAGGCTCTATGATAGGTGTGGTGACCGCCGCCTCCACTATAGCGCTTTCGCAAGCAATTCTTACTTTTGACTGGGTTGCTATGTTAACTTACCTTTTCACTATTGTAATGGGTATCATCTTTGGAATACTTCAAATGAAATCCGCAGAGGAGTATTGGACTGAAGAGTTTTACGATTACGCACTATATGTTAAAAAACAAAATTTAAAAAAGGAGGCATCGCAAGAATGTCAGCAACTTTAAAACGAGAAAATTGTATTATTAGAGATCCGCTTTCTCAAATAGTAGAAAACGCAGAAAAAACACTAGAAAATGAAAGACTTATACGATTACACTATGAAACAGACCGTGTTATTGTAAACTTAGGTATTCGTTTCATTGGACGCGTTGATAACTTTAGTGATATTATAAATATAGTTCCTGAAGCTTTTGGTGACGCATATAATGTTGGTGTTGCCCCACCATATGATATGTATATTTGGACCCGCGAATACCCAGACGCAACTATCGAAGAAGGTGAATGGCTTAACATTGGAACATTAGCAATACCTGGACCTGTTGGACCTACACCTATTATGTCAAATAATGGACAATATATTACTGCTACCGACCCTGTAACTAATGAAACTACTAATGTTCTTTCTTTAGAGGTTCTTAAAGGAACACCTGGAACCCGCATTAAAGTAGTAAATTCAGTATATAGTTTCCCAAGCCCTATCGCAGGAGACATTGCTATTATAGGTTCAAGCGGCGAAGTGTTTGAATACTTAGTTACTAATGATTGGCGTTTAGTAGGTAATATTAAAGGCCCTCAAGGTAATTTAGGAAAAACAGGACCTTCTCCTGTAATATCTAATAATGGACAATATTTAACAGCAACAGATCCTCAAACTGGTATAACTAGAAACGTTATATCTATAGAGCAAATTACAGGACCTAAAGGAAACACTGGTGACGTTGGTGGTTTCATCAACATTAGAGGTATTCTTGCTAATTCTAGTTTATTACCTGAACCAATTACTTTAAATAATCTTACCTATGCCTATTTAGTAGGAACTCAAGAACCTTATGTTCTCTGGATACAAGTTGGAGAAAACAGCGAAACCGCGGACTGGAGAGATGTAGGAACATTCAATGTAGCAACTCTTGTTACTGTAAATGGTGAATATCAAAATATTTGGAGCGCAGATACTAAAATAGACAAGATACCATACGACTCAACACAAGGCACCCGCGCTTACATTTCAGGACCAAATAATAGAACTACTATGCCTATTGACTCATTCAATACACCAGATACTCTTGTTCAAAGAGATTATAGCGGTAATGTATTAGTAGATCCTAAGTCAGCAAAAGAGAATATACCTTATAACGCGGCAATTACTTGGACTTTCACAGACAATGAATATATTAAGAAAGATAAAAAACAACAAAACTGGTTAGCAGGACAAACAACTTTATACGCTACTTCTTATGATAGCTATGGTATGCCAACACAAGCCACAGCATATGTAACTCAAGATCCTGTGTCAGGTAGAATACCTAGATGGTCAGGTAGCGCAACATTAAGAACAGAGAACCCTATTAACGCAAAAGACTGTGTAAACCTACAAAGCGCACAAAACTGGATTAACATACCAGTAACTTCAAGCTCACTTACATCAGCAAGTGGAGTAAGTGTTTCAGTATCAAACTTCAAACTATACTATAATCCAATACAAAGATTAATTAGTTTTAGTGCGAGAGCAACTGTAACAAATAGTAACGCTTGGACAGTAGCACCTTACTTCAAAATAGATGATGATATATTCGCAGCATTAGGTGAAATTAAAACACTTTCAGTAGACCAAGATACGAAAACACCTATTGAAATGTTTTCATATACAGGTTCAGGAACAAGTGTAGTCCTTACAGCAGAACCAGAAGGAGCATACATAGAATTAAAAAAGAAATCAGACGGCACTATAACTTGTAGAGTAGCAGCATATGAAACATTAACAGCTCATAGAACTGCTGGAAGCAAAACATTTAGATTAAACGCATGTATACCATATTAAACAACAAAGGCACTGTAGTAATACAGTGTCTTATTTCACAAACGCGGTATACATAATTCGATCGCGCAAGCGACTCAAGCCTGGCGGCTTCGGAGCCTTTTTTCACAATTCATGCTACTACATACTGTCTCCCTCTAAAAACTTATATTAAAACTCACTTCTCTCTCACGCAAA
>JAFYPY010000043.1 GCA_017547345.1 Bacillota bacterium
AAGGTCAGACCATACAAAACCAGCATCTACTGTACATCCACCCTGAGTTAGACGAAGGATGTGTCTTGTTCTCATCTGTTCCTTTAGACCATCTACTACCTGTTCTAAGGATTCAACCTTAGCAGCAGCTTCTAAGTCGTCTTCCTTGAATGCCTGCATTGATAATGCGATAATTTCGCCAACTGCATCTCCAAGAACTCTTAATTCCTTGCTAGCTGCATCAGTAAATGTAATTTCTTTTTCTTTTAATTCTTCTGCAGATTCTAAGATATTAACTGCATGGTCAGAAATTCTTTCGAAGTCACTGATAAGCTTTAATAACTTTGTTACTTCGTCGTGGTCATCTTCACTTAATTCTCTACCACTTAACTTAACAAGGTAGGAACCAAGGATATCTTCGTAATGGTCTGTCTTTTCTTCTTTTTCTCTAATTGCTTCTGCCTGTTCAGGAGTAAATCCGCCAAGTGCGAATAAAGCTTCCTTTAATGCATCGATTGCAGTTTCTGCCATTTCAACAGATACCTGACGAGCACGGTTTAAAGCGATTGGAGGAGTAACAAGTAAACGTTCGTCTAGTTCTTCCATTGTTTCTGGAGTCTTTGAATCTGGAACAATCTTGTTTGCTAAGAATTCTAAGAAACCAGCCATTGGTAATAGGATTAGCGTACAAGCAACGTTAAAGATGGAGTGGCATACAGCGATTCCAAATAAGGATGCACCTTCGCTTAAGAACGCTGGCGCTAAAACGACTTTAACTATGCTGAATACACATAATAAAATTACTGTACCGATTATATTAAATGAAAGGTGAACAATAGCTGCACGCTTTGCGTTCTTAGTTGCACCAACAGAGGAAAGCATTGCAGTTACACAAGTACCGATATTCTGGCCCATGATAATTGGAATTGCCGCACCATATGTTACCTGTCCAGTCACAGCAAGAGCCTGAAGGATACCTACAGATGCTGAAGATGACTGAATGATTGCAGTTAATATCGCACCAGCAAGTACGCCTAAAATTGGATTCTGGAACATAATAAATAGCTGCTGGAATTCAGGTACATCTCGTAGACCTGATACGGAATCACTCATCATATCCATACCAAACATTAACGTCGCAAAGCCTAAAAGAATCATACCTGTTTCTTTCTTCTTGCTGTTGTTCATAAACATGTAGAAGACGATACCAATTAGTGCAAGGATCGGTGTGAAGGATGTTGGCTTTAATAACTGAACGAAAATATTACCACTTTCAATGCCACTTAATGATAATATCCATGCAGTTACAGTCGTACCTACGTTAGCACCCATAATTACATTGATTGCTTGGCTTAGGTTCATTAAACCGGAGTTTACGAAACCTACTACCATAACTGTAGTAGCAGATGAGCTCTGGATTACTGCAGTTACTAATAGACCTGTTAGGAATCCTGTAAATTTGTTTGTTGTTAATTTTCCAAGTAAGTTTCTTAAGCTGCTACCAGCACGTCTTTCAAGTGATTCACCCATTACGTTCATACCAAATAGGAATAAACATAGACCGCCAATCAGCCCTAGTACGTCAAAAATGTCCATAAATAGTTCCTTTCAATTTTTCTTTACTAATAATTTAACCTTTGTTAATTTATCAAACAAATATCAATTCTATTATATAACTAATGTAAAGTTTATGTAAAGTTTAATATTAAAACCCCTGTAATTTCAAACAGGGGTCTTCTTTCTATTATATTCATGTATATCTACTATGCTAATCTATACTTTGATACATATTCTTCAAAATTCACTTTATATTCTTCGCTGTAGTTTCTAAATTCTTTTAGAGCTTTCTGTGTTTGCATATTTGTTTCTGCCATATCAAGAACGCAACCTGCGATATTGGAACAGTGATCAGATACTCTTTCTAAGTTTGTTAAAAGGTCAGACCAAGCAAATCCAGCGTCGATAGAGCACTCTCCCTGCTGCAATCTCAGGATATGTCTTGTTCTTAACTGTTCCTTTAATCCATCAACAACTTGTTCTAAGGCTTCAACTCTTGCTGCAGCCTCAAGGTTGTTTTTGATAAAAGCTTCCAAAGATAGCTCTACTACTTCTGTAATTGCGGAGGATATAATTTCAAGTTCTTTCTTCGCTGCGCCAGTAAACTCTAGCTTTTTTGATTTCATTTCTTCAGCTGATTCAAGAACATTTACTGCATGATCAGAAATTCTTTCAATATCATTGATTAATTTCAACAGCTTTGTTACTTCAATCACATCATTTTCACTTAGCTCTCTTCCACTTAATTTAACTAAATATGAACCAAGCAGGTCTTCATAATGGTCTGTCTTTTCTTCTTTTTCTCTAATTGACTCTGCAATTTCAGGTGTGTATTCATTAAGTGATTCTAAGCTCTCCTTAATCGCTTCTACAGAAATGTTTGCCATTTCGATAGTGAACTTGCGACAGTTTTCTAAAGCGATTGGAGGAGTTACTAATAAACGCTCATCAAGCTCAGTTCCGATATTCTGAGATTCTGTTTCAGGAACCAACTTAATGGCTAATTTTTCTAATACGCCTGACAGTGGTAATAGTAATGCCGTGCAGGCAATATTAAATACAGAATGCGCTACCGCAATTCCGAACAAAGAAGCCGCCTCGCCTAATAACGCTGGCGCAAACAAAGCCTTAATAATACAGAAGACTGTTAACCAAACAATTGTACCAACTACGTTGAAAGATAGGTGTACAATAGCGGCACGCTTTGCACCCTTGCTTGTTCCTACTGAGGAAAGCATTGCTGTAATACATGTACCGATATTCTGTCCCATGATAATCGGAATCGCTGCACCATATGTTACCTGACCAGTCACTGCAAGAGCCTGAAGAATACCTACAGATGCAGAGGAGGACTGGATGATTGCAGTTAAGATTGCACCAGCAAGAACACCCAATACCGGATTAGTA
>JAFYPY010000044.1 GCA_017547345.1 Bacillota bacterium
CGCAAGAGATCGGGCAGTGATCATGGCGTACCTTAGAAGTAAGTCCTCCGCAAAGCGGGTAAAGGCAAGTGTGGGGTCAAAGACCAGGTCAGCTAGGCAACTTTTTTAATAAAAGTATTTTTATTTCACACTATATATGGTATAATGTGTTTAATAAATAAGTAAAATATAGGAGGTCACTATTATGAAGATTATCGTAACAGGTAAAAATATAAATGTAAGTGACAAGATTCAGGAAGCTATCGACAAGAAGTTCGAAAAATTCGGCAAGTACTTTGCAGATGATACTAGAGCAAACATTGTGATGCACCCTGAAAAGGATAAGGTTAAACTTGAAGCAACAATCGTTGTTAAAGGAACAATCTTTAGAGCAGAAGATGTTGAACAGGACATTTTCGACTGTATCGATAAGGTTGGCGATAAGTTAGCTAAGCAGGTGTCTAAATACAAAGACAAGATGCAAAAGAAAAACAAATCCAACGAATCCATCAAGTTTGAAATGATCCCTGAAGCAGAAGAACAGGAAGAAGCAAAAGTTGTTAAGACTAAAAAGTTTGAACTTGTTCCTATGGCTGTTGATGAAGCTGCAATGCAGATGGAATTATTGGGACATAATTTCTATGTATTCTTAAACGTAGAAACAGACAGCGTAAACGTTGTTTACAAGAGAGAAGATGGAGATTACGGTTTACTTGAAACTACATACTAATACTTTGATATATGATAAAAGCCATGGTCACACACCATGGCTTTTATACTGAATGCACTTGAAAATAACACATTATAGGGGTATAATATTTGCGAATAAAATAAAGGAAATTACGATTATGAGTAACTTTTTTAACAATATAGTGTCAAGCATTGGCATAACAGATATTTTGGATATATTGATTGTCGCTTTCATAGTATACAAGGTTTTGGGATTCATACGAGAAACGAGAGCAGAGCAACTTGCAAAGGGACTACTTGTTTTAGTGGTGGGAACATTGCTATCAGACATTTGTCATCTTTATACATTACATTGGATTTTATCGAATGTAATGACTGTAGGGTTAATTGCACTTATCGTTTTATTCCAACCAGAACTTAGAAGAGCATTAGAAAAGCTCGGAAGAAGTAAGTTCATCAACATATCTGAAGATGTAGATAAAGACGATGCGAAACGCATCGTAGTAGAAATGTCAAAGGCCATAGAGACTATGTCTGCTACAAAGACAGGGGCATTGATGGTTATTGAAAAGGAAACAAAATTAAACGATATAGTAGAAACTGGTACAATTGTGGACGCAGCTATTTCTGCTGAGATGATAGGCAATGTTTTCTATGAAGGAGCACCTCTTCATGATGGAGCTGTTATCATTAGAGGGGGAAGGTTATATGCGGCAGGTTGCGTATTGCCATTGACTCAAAACAAGAAACTTGGCAAGGAACTTGGAACGCGTCATAGAGCTGGTATAGGCGTAACAGAAACTTCTGATTCTTTGGTTATCATAGTTTCCGAAGAAACTGGAGTTATTTCGCTTGCCCAAAACGGAGAATTAACTAGATTTGTTGATGTAAAAAGAATAGAGAAGATTTTACTTGGATTGTATCTTCAAGAAGAACAAAAGGGTGTTCTCACAGAGGCAATCATAAAAGTGTTTAGAGGTGGCAAAAATGTTAAAGAATAAGAACGTCAATATTATTTTGGCATTGATAATTGCCATATCGTTATGGAGCTATGTGATTGGAGATGTTAATCCAAGAATAGATATAACAATTAAAGACGTTCCAATAGAGCTAGTAAATGAAGACACTCTAACGAACTCTGATTTAGTTGTTCTTGGATGTAGCCAATATTCCATAAATATTACGGTTTCAGGACCGAGAACAAAGGTTACACAGATACAAAAATCTGACTTTGAGGTTACTGCTGATGTTGAAGCCCTTTCTGTTGGGGATAATGTGGTTAGACTGCATGTTGTAGGGCCTGATAACGGAGAAATAACTGATATAAGCACTGAAAAAATTAATATAACTGTAGATAGCCTTGTATCTGAAGAAAAGAATATAAACGTTGTTTTCCAAGGAGTTATAGATAGCGGCAAGGAACCTCTTGTCGTAGACATAAGCCAAAACACAATAAATGTTACAGGGGCTAAATCATTGGTTGATACAGTAAGCAGTGTAAACGCAGTTATCGATGCAACGCAAGTTGAAAGTACTATGAGAACTCTACAAGCTACACTTCATCCTGTAGATGCAGAGGGTAATGTAGTTGAATACGTAAGTCTTGAGGCAGATGTTCTTAATGTGACTACAATAATGCATCACACAAAGACTGTCGATTTAGTGGTTCCTGTTGAAAACGATTCTGAAGGCGGATACGAAAGAACTCTAACAGCACCAAAAACTGTGGTAATAAAAGGCGAAGAAGATGATATTTCGAAAGTTGAATCTATAACTTGTAAGAGTGTTGATTTAGGTGAATTTACCGAAAACTCAACCGTTGAGCTAGTGCCTATATTACCTAATGGAATAAATCTTAGTGATGATGCATCTATACTGAATGCGAAGGTTGCAGTTAAGCCGTTAAGCAAAGTTAACATAAAAGTTCAAAAAAATAATATAGAATTGGTTAACGCTGTAGAAACTTTACAGTATGATGTTGTTGCAGAAGATATATCCATTGAAGTCGTAGGCAAAGAAAGTGATATAAAAACTATGGATATTTCCTCTTTTACAATCACAGCGGATGTGGAAGGCCTTGGTGCTGGTGAACATACGGTAAAACTCAATATTACTAGCAATATTGACTATGCAACAATTAACTTATTAAAAGATGAAATTAATATAATTATCAAATAAGAAAGGATAAAAATATGGGTAGACTATTTGGTACAGACGGCGTTAGAGGTGTTGCAAACAAGGAACTTACACCTGAATTAGCATTTAACTTAGGTAAGGCAGGGGCTTATGTATTAAAGAGCAAAAATGAAAGACCTAGAGTAATTATCGGTAAAGATACAAGAATTTCTGGAGATATGCTAGAAAATGCACTAGCAGCAGGCATCTTGGCTGTTGGTGGTGACGTAATCAAAGTGGGTGTTATCACAACTCCAGCAGTAGCATACCTTGCTAAACATTACAATGCTGATGCAGGCGTAGTAATCAGTGCGTCTCACAACACATTTGAATACAACGGTATCAAGTTTTTCAATGGCGAAGGTTACAAGCTCGATGACCTTCTTGAAGAAAAAATCGAAGATATCATTATCAGTAGTGTAGATGTAAACAGTCACATTACAGGCGACTTAATTGGTACTTGTGACGATGCTTCCGAAACAGCAGCAGAACTTTACATCAAGCACCTACTAGAAACTGTAGATTTTAGACTAGACGGCATGAACATCGTTTTAGACTGTGCAAACGGTGCATCTTACGAAATCGCTCCAAAGGTATATGAAGCCCTTGGCGCAAAGGTTACAGTAATCGGCAACAATCCAAACGGAATCAACATCAACGACGGTTGTGGTTCTACTCACCCTGAAAAGCTTGCTGAAAAGGTTAAGGAAGTAAATGCTGATATCGGTCTTGCTTACGACGGTGACGCTGACAGACTTATCGTTGTAGACGAAAAGGGTAAGGTTATTGACGGTGATAGAGTTATTGCTATCTGTGCTCGTATCTTAAAGGAGCAGGGTAGACTAGCAGAAAACAAAGTAACTGTAACAGTTATGAGTAATATCGGTTTCCAC
>JAFYPY010000001.1 GCA_017547345.1 Bacillota bacterium
CTGAATACTACTGTGTCTTTTTTATTACCTTTTAGTAATGCGTATGGAATAGTTCTTCCATATGGATCCTTTGGAATTTCATATACGCCAGTTAGTTCAGGATGCTCCTGAAAATATGGTAAAGATTTAAAGAAATTCTCAAACCATTTAGCTGGTTCCTGCTCGCCGACGGAACAGCTTGTGCTTTTCATTGCAACTAATTCCGTCATAATTTCTAGTATTCTTTTTTCCATTAAATGTCACCTCACGCTTTAATAGTCAATAAATGTCCATTATATTTTAATGTACCATTTTATGGCGTTGTTTTCAACCCCTTCGAGGTAATATGTGGTACTTAAATATAAAAAAACAAAGATTATGTTAGGATTAAAACACAATCTTTGCCTTCTTTTTAATATATACCTTTATCTTTCAAATCCGCATACTCGCCTTTTAGCATAGAATACTGTACTTGGCTCAATATGCCTCTTTCTGTCTTGTGGTGTTCCCTTAGGATTCCATCTACATGAAAACCAAGTGATTCATAAAGATGATTACCGACAGCATTGTCTGTATACGCTTCAAGCCATACTTTATTAAGCTTCATCTCTTCGAAAGCATGCTTAACAAGCGCCGTAATCATTTCGCGTCCATAGCCTTGATTCTTTTCTCTAAACGCAATTCTCTTTAGTTCCATCCATTCAGATTCATAATCTAAATCGATGATGGCATTGCCTACTATGTAACCATCTTCTTTCCTTTTTACCGCAAGGGTCCAAACATTGGGATCCACAAGTTCCTTTTCATGTTCCTCTGCAGTATTTGTCCAGGTATACATGCGGTTTTCCGGAGCAAATTCAATCTCCATCAAAACAGGTATCTCTTCCGGTTTATATGGTTCTAAAATCAATCTTTCAGTTGTAATCATCACTAATCACCTTAATTAACCTTATTTCAAAGTATCTAAAATTCTTACAGTATCGATAAACACGCCGTAACCAGTCTGTGTAGTTTCAAGACCGTACTGAAGCATTGTAAGCTTACCCATTAGGTCTGTATAAAGAGATACAACTGCAACTAGCTTTTCGTCTGCAAACACATCATTTGCAGGGATTTCTTCAGGCGCAACCTTGCCAACTACCTTACCATTTTCGTCGATTGTGCCTCTGCACATTAACTTTATTACGTTGCCTCTGGATTTAGCTGCTTCGATGTCTTCTACGGTTACTTCTTCGATACCAGTTCTATCGACTTCTACTGGAGTAATTCCAGCATCCATAAGAACATTTAGAAGGATAGTAAGCTTAGCTGTCGCGTCCCATCCCTTAGTGTCCATGGAAGTATCTGCTTCCATGAAACCGCCTTCTCTGCCAGCCTTAAGAATTTCATCATAAGGGATTCCCTTGCCCATTTCCTTAAGGATATAGTTAGTTGTAGCATTGAAAATACCTTCAACCTTATCGATCTTGCAATACTGAAGACAATTATCTGCCATGTTAAACACTGGAGTGCCAGCCATAACTGTTGTCTCGTAGAAGAAGCATACGCCCTTTTCCTTAGCTAAATCTCTTAATTCTCTATAGTACCAAACAAGAGGACCCTTATTTGCAGAAACTGCGTGCTTTCCGCGGTTTAAGGCACCTCTAATGTGGTCAGCCGCTGGAAGACCTGTTTCGATGTTAAGCGGTGTTAATTCTAAAACCACATCGTAGTCAACAGTTTCAACAACTTCCATTGAGTTCATTGTGCTGTAATGAGAATATTCTGCATTGAACCTTCCTTCTTCTTCAAGCTGACGAGTCGCTTCAACAAGGTCAAGGCCTTCCATTGAATATAGGGAGCCTCTTGAACCGGTTGTAATTGCTACAACTTTAACATCAAAGCCTGTTTTAGCCAAGATATCGTCGTGTGTCTGATTAAGGATTCTAGCAAAAGCCTTACCTGCGATGCCGTATCCTAACATTGCTACTTTGAATTGTTTCATAGTAATCCTCCTATTTGTTTCTGCTATTCATTAAGTCTAATGATTCTTTACCTGTCATCTGCTCTATATCAACTCTAACAACAATTGCGTTTTTGCCAGAGCCTGCCATAGCCTTTTCAAATTTGTGCATATGCTCAGGGCATGTTTTTTCGCAAAGGATGCGAAAAGCATGAACCTTTTCATCCTCATCTTCAACAAAGCTCGCGATACCAAAAACATTAGCACTGCGGAAAAATGTAGTGTATTCCTCACCAACAATATCATCCTTATCTACGAAGTGGAATGATACTTTAGGGTTTGCTTTAATAGCATCGTTCTTGTGGCCCGCCTTTGCAGAGTGGAAATAAATCTTGTTGCCATCGCGCACATGATTTACAGATACTGTATATGGATATCCATCTTCGCCTATTACGCCTAGAACGCCGTACATAGTATCGTCGATAATTTTATAAGTTTCTTCTTCGGATAATAGTTGTTTGAATCTTCTCATTTGTCTGAACATTGTTTTACCTCTTTTGTCTTTGAGTTAAATTTGTTTTTGATCTTATTTTGTCTAATGTGGTCTAATTTTGTCGTTTTTTGTCAGGTAACTGCGCAATTATAATCGCAATAAACATAATGGCACAGCCTAAATATTCTCTTCCTGCAAGCACTTCGCCTAGGATCACCCAGCCCGCAAGCAATGCGAAAACTGTTTCCATAGAAAGAAGTAAGGATGCAGTATTAGGTTCAGTGTATTTTTGTCCAACAATCTGGAAAGTATATCCTACTGCACAAGATGCAAGACCCGCATACAAAATAGGGATTGCGCTAAGTTTAATATATTCCCAAGTAAAAACATCTGCTTCAAAGATAAGTGCTGGAACAAAACACATTAGTCCAACCATGGTAAACTGATAGCAAGACAGCCTAACTGGGTCATACTTTGCAACAAAATGGTCTACTACATGCATATGTGTGGAAGCTGCAATGGCCGCAAAGAGCATAATCACATCACCCAAATTAATTCCGTCTATTCCACCTGTTAAGCATAGGAAGTACATACCGACAAGTGCAATTGCAACTCCAACCCAAGTATTCCTTGCAACTGGTTTCTTTAATAGGAACTTACCACTTACTGGAGTTATAAGGATGTATAAGGCAGTAATGAATCCTGCTTTGCCAACGCTCGTATGTAAAAGTCCGTACTGCTGAAGTAGTATCAGTGACATCAGTGCAAGTGCACAGAAAAA
>JAFYPY010000045.1 GCA_017547345.1 Bacillota bacterium
AGACTTATCGTTGTAGACGAAAAGGGTAAGGTTATTGACGGTGATAGAGTTATTGCTATCTGTGCTCGTATCTTAAAGGAGCAGGGTAGACTAGCAGAAAACAAAGTAACTGTAACAGTTATGAGTAATATCGGTTTCCACAAGGCAATGAAGGAATCTGACATTGAAGTTGAAGTAACAGGTGTTGGCGATAGATATGTTCTTGAAAGCATGCTTGAAACAGGATGCGTAATCGGTGGTGAACAGTCCGGACATATTATCTTTAGAGAATATGCAACAACAGGTGACGGCGTATTATCCTCACTTCAGTTTATGGATGCAATTAAGGATAGCACAAAACCTCTTTCTGAAATGGCAGAAGAAATCGAAATCTTCCCCCAGGTTCTTGTAAACGCTAGAATTAACAACGATTATAAGAAAACTTACATGAAGGATGCAGACGTTGCAGCTATGATTAAGGATATCGAAGATCAGATGGCTGGAAACGGAAGAGTATTAATCAGACCTTCCGGTACAGAACCTCTAGTAAGAGTAATGCTTGAAGGTGATGATATCGATCAGCTTAACGCTCTTGCACGTAAGCTAGCTGATTTATTAGAAGAAAAATTCAATATTTAATATATTTTAGAAGGAAGTAAAGAATTAATGAAACAATATGAAGTAAGAGATTTATCCTTAGCCCCTTCAGGACACAGAAAAATTCAGTGGGTAAAGGATAACATGCCTTTATTAAGAGGTCTTGAAGAAGAATTTTCAAAGACAAAACCATTTGAAGGAATCAAAATTTCCCTTTCTGTACACTTAGAAGCAAAGACTGCATATCTATGCCTAGTGTTGGCAGCAGGTGGAGCACAGATGTCTGTAACAGGAAGTAACATTCTAAGTACACAGGATGATGTAGCAGCAGCTCTTGCGGATGCTGGTCTTAAGGTATATGCATACCACGGTGCAACTAAGGAAGAATACGATAGACATATTGAAATGTGTCTAGAACACAAGGCAAACATTATTATCGATGATGGTGGTGACCTTGTTGGTTGCCTTCACGAAAAGAGACCTGACCTTATGGAAGAAGTTTGGGGTGGTTGCGAGGAAACAACTACTGGTGTAATTCGTCTAAAAGCGATGGAAAGAGACGGAGTACTAAAATTCCCTATGGTTGCGGTTAACGACGCAGACTGTAAGCATTTATTCGATAATAGATATGGTACTGGACAGTCTACTTGGGACTCTATTATGAGAAATACGAACCTTATTATTGCAGCTAAGACTGTTGTAGTAGTTGGATATGGCTGGTGCTCAAGAGGTATCGCTATGAGAGCGGCTTCTCTTGGCGCAAAGGTTATCGTTACAGAAATTAATCCAGTAAAGGCTATCGAAGCTAGAATGGATGGCTTCGATGTAATGACTATGGCAAAGGCTGCTCCTCTTGGAGATATCTTTGTTTCTGCTACTGGTTGTTGCAAGACGATTACAACTGACCATATGTTAACTATGAAAGATGGTGCGATTCTTACAAATGCTGGTCACTTCGATTGTGAAATCGATATGGCTGCTCTTGAAGTGTTTGCAGAAGAAAAGAAAGAACGTAGAAACAATATCATGGGTTACAAACTTCCAAATGGCAAGTGGGTAAATGTCATTGGCGAAGGTAGACTTGTAAACATTGCTGCAGCTGACGGACATCCGGCAGAAATCATGGACTTAAGTTTTGCAGTTCAGGCTATGTCTGCAATGTACATTAAAGATAACCATAAGGACCTTCCTAGCAAGGTTATCGATGTATCTGCAGAAATCGATGATATCATCGCTAGAAGAAAACTTGCAGCTTGGGGTATCGAAATTGATGCCTTAACTGAAGAACAGGAAGCTTACTTAAACAGCTGGCAGGTTTAATAGGAATCTAACTAGTATATAAGGAGAAAATTTAATGAGTTTTACTTATGACGAAATAAAATCTCAGGCATATACAGCTTGCAAAGAGCTTGTTGAGATTGCAAAACTTCAAAAAGGCGATATCTTCGTTGTAGGATGTAGCTCCAGTGAAGTTATGGGACAGCATATTGGAAAAGCTTCTGATATAAATGCTGCTGGTGCGGTTTATGAAGGGATTATGAGTGTTCTTGAACCTAAGGGCATTTATATTGCTGCACAGTGCTGTGAACACTTAAATAGAGCAGTTATTGTAGAAAAGGAAGCACTTCTTCCAGGAACTGAAATAGTAAATGTTGTACCTCACCCTAAGGCAGGAGGCTCATTTGCAACTACGGTTTATCAGAATGCAAAATGTCCAGTTGCCGTTGAAGAGATCAAAGCAGATGCAGGAATGGACATAGGAGATGCACTGATTGGTATGCAACTAAAAAAAGTTGCTGTACCTGTAAGGGTATCCATCAAAAGCATTGGAGAAGCGCATCTTACTTGTGCGAGAACTAGACCAAAGTTTATTGGTGGCGAAAGAGCATTTTACGACGAAAAATTATCCGGTGGAGATATTCCGAGATAGTGATTGAAATGAATTTCAGACACTCTTAAATTGTAGTAACAATTTGGGAGTGTCTTTCATATTTTATACCATAACTGAGAAAACGCTCAGTTTAATAAATATGAAAGAAGCAGGTGAATTAAATGGGAAATAATTGTGGTTTATTAGGCGAAGGTGGAGTAGACACTAGCTTATTATTCTTTTTCTTATTGTTAGTAATCATTTTCTGTAATTGCTACAACTAGTTTAAGACATATTCAAGAAATTTGGGGCATATGATTTAGTCGTATGCCCCATTTTATTACACATAATATGCAAGAAAAAGAAATAATACTAAAGTTTAGGGCAATTATACTAATGGGTAATTGTTAAAATGGCTAAAAAATACTATATTATAAAAGCATGCAGGGCACCCTCCCTGTGTGCACTTATACTTATTTTATTAAATAAAGAAAAATAAATAGGAGGACTTATTATGGGTAAAAAGATTCCTGTATGGCAATGCTTACTTGTATTGCTAGCAATGGTAGGATTCCTAATGTGGGGAATTCTTAAAGACTCCGGCGGCGAAGCTCACATGGCTTTAGTTGCTGCTGCTATCGTAGCTGCTATCGTAGCTGCTGCAAATGGCTGGAAATGGAACTATATGGAACAGGGTATCCTAGCTGCTATTAATAGATCTATGCAGGCTTGCTTAATCTTAGCAATCGTAGGTTCTATGATCGCATCTTGGATGGCTGGTGGTACTATCCCTACAATGATGTACTATGGTATCAAGGTTATTTCACCTTCCATCTTCTTATTCACAGCATGCTTACTATGCTCAATCGTTGCTCTTGCAACTGGTTCATCCTGGTCCACAGCTGGTTCCATGGGTGTAGCTTTTATCGGTGTAGGTACAGCTCTTGGTTTCCCTCCAGAAATGACTGCTGGTGCAGTAGTATC
>JAFYPY010000046.1 GCA_017547345.1 Bacillota bacterium
CATGGACGTACTTTACACTGAATACGGTGATCCTAAGTACAGAGCTCACACATTATTAAGAAAGATGGTAAGAGCTGGACAGTTAGGTAGAAAGACTGGCGTTGGTTTCCACGACTACAGAAAGTAATCTAATACATAAACAAGACTTATCAAAGGCTACCGCGATTGCGGTGGCCTTTTTCATTTATCTTAAATGATTATTAAAAAACTAATAGACGAAAAATATCACCCTAAAGAATAAACAAAAGTGCAAAAGGCCTCATGAAGTGCATACATATGCAAAAAACTCCTCAAAAAACAAAATTTATGCAAGAATACGAAGAATTATTAGCGTTCACCCTTGACTTATGCATAAATATGCGATAACATAGGCTCAAGTGGAAAAGTACCTTTTAATATAATTTAATCAGCGCACTCATGAAGACCCCTGTTGTTTTGAATTCATAACAAGAGGGGTTTTCTGAATGTTGAAAATGATGAATCATACTGTCCTTGATTTTTTGTTCATCAAAGTATATCATAGAGCGTAGACGCATCTTATTTATAACAATTCTTAAAATTTCTTAGAAAGGCGTGGAACCCAGGTTTTGTTCCACATAAAGGTAAAATCATGGACGAAAAGATTTTAGACTCTAAAAACTTGGCCGAAGATATGGCTGAAGAACAAGCAAATGAAACAGTAGTAGAATTGGCAGAAGATAAAAAAGAAGAAAAGAAAGAAGAAAGACCCGAAGTAGAAGGAATTTTAGAGATTCAAGAAGAAAACAACTTCGGATTTTTGAGATTCTCTAACTTTTTAACAAGCGAAAAAGATATTTATGTATCTCCTACTCAAATTAGAAGGTTCAATTTAAAGACAGGAGATAAGATTAGAGGAATTACAAGACTCCCTAAGGAAGGCGAAAGATTCGGTGCATTGCTATATGTCTTAACCGTTAACGGGGACGAACCGGGAGCTGCAATCAGAAGACCTGACTTCGAGGATTTAACACCGGTTTTCCCTTATGAAAGACTTAGACTTGAAAACGGAAGCAAAGAATTAGCAATGAGGCTGATCGATTTAGTTGCTCCTATAGGTAAAGGCCAGAGAGGTCTTATCGTGGCACCGCCAAAAGCCGGCAAGACAGTACTATTAAAAAATGTAGCAAACGCTATTGAAACAAGTCACCCTGAAGTTGAGCTGATAGTTTTACTTGTAGACGAAAGACCGGAAGAAGTAACGGATATGAAGAGATCCCTAAAAGGAGGGGAAGTTATATATTCGACTTTTGACGAACTTCCGGCTCACCATGTGAAGGTTGCTGAAATGGTGCTTGCAAGGGCACAGAGGTTGGTTGAACACGGCAAAGACGTGGTAATTTTATTAGACAGTATTACAAGACTTGCAAGAGCATATAATATGGTAGTTCCTGCCTCAGGTAGAACTCTTTCTGGAGGACTTGATCCTGGAGCATTGCACAGACCTAAAAAGTTCTTTGGTGCGGCAAGAAAGATGGAAGAGGGAGGATCTATAACTATCTTAGCGACGGCCCTTGTAGAAACAGGAAGCCGTATGGATGATGTGATCTTCGAAGAGTTCAAGGGAACAGGCAATATGGAACTTCATTTGGATAGAAAGCTTTCAGAAAAGAGAATTTTCCCTGCCCTTAACTTAAATAAGTCCGGAACTCGTAGAGAAGACTTGCTTATGGACCAAGAGGAATTGGAAGCTATTTGGTCAATGAGAAGAGCCATGTCTAATCAGAATCCTCAGGAAGTTACAGAAGAAATCATAGAGAATCTTGCACGCACGAAGAGTAATAAGGACTTCGTACAGGTTATCAAAAAGGTTTTATTAGAAGACTAGAAACAAAGGGGATAAAATGGATTCAAAGAAAATATTCTTAAAAGACGCCTGCCCAACATCAATTGGCGGTCAGGCTATAATGGAAGGCATCATGATGAGGGGGCCGAAGAAGACGGCTATTGCGGTACGCCTTCCTGATGGAAGTATTCATATGAAAACTCAACCAACGCCAAAGCCCAGCAAATGGAGTAAAATCCCGCTTATAAGAGGGGTTGTAAACTTCGTTGCTTCATTAGTACTAGGGACAAAGGTCTTGATGTACTCTGCGGATGTTTTGGAAGAGCATTATCCAGAAGAATACGAAAAAGATAAGTTTGATATATGGATTGAACAAAAGGTTGGCAAGGAAATGGCATGGAAGATACTCATGTATCTTTCTGTGGTAATCGCCATTGTTTTATCCGTAGGCCTATTTATGCTTCTCCCTACGGTTGCTGTTGGGATTATTGGAAAGGTTACGGAGAACATAATCGTGCTAAACTTGGCAGAGGGCGCAGTTAGAATTGCTATCTTTATTGCCTATATAGCATTGATTTCTAAGATGGAAGACATAAAGACCGTGTTTAAGTACCACGGAGCTGAACATAAGACGATACACTGTTTTGAAAATGGGCTAGAGCTAACGCCGGCAAATGCGCAGCAGTTTTATACATTGCACCCTCGTTGTGGAACTAGCTTTATGATGTTTGTAATGGTCATAGCAGTCCTCACTCATGCGCTTATGGGATGGCCAAATGTTTGGGTAAGAATTATATCTAGAATTCTTGTCTTGCCTATAATTGCGGGGGTTTCATATGAACTGCTCAAATGGGCAGGCAGAAGCGACAATTGGATTGTTAGAACATTAAGTATGCCGGGAATCTACTTGCAAAAGCTTACTACGGTAGAGCCCGAAGACCAACACCTAGAAGTTGCAATTGCTGCGATGAAAGCCGTATTGCGAGAAGATGAAGAATCATACTTTGAGGGATTGGTGGATTTTGAGGGTAGACCCCTTGTAAATATTGAAGAAGAGGAAGTATAAAATGAGTTTGCCACTTAAAGAATTAATAAAAATAGGAGAAAACCAGCTTAGGGAAGCGGGCATTGCAGATGCAGTAAGAGATGCAAGGGATTTGTATTGCTACTCGGATAAGTTAGATGCAGTGGGTCTTATGATGCACTGGCAAGATATCCTTGCTGATAATGCTTGCGAGGCGTATTTCCAGCTTATTGAGCGCAGGGCAACAGGTGAACCGATACAGTATATCATTGGAACTCAGGAATTTATGGGATTTGAATTTAATGTAAATCCAAGCGTTTTGATTCCAAGACAAGACACAGAAACGATGGTTGAAGATGCCTTAGAGGTTCTGTCAAAGGGTACTTTGAGAGGCGAAGTTTACGTTGAAAAGCCGGCCTTTAAGGAGGTTCTTGATCTTTGCACCGGAAGTGGCGCTATTGGGGTTTCTATTGCTAAGTTAAAATCGGATGTGAAGGTTACTTGTTCCGATTTAAGTGGTGATGCCCTAGAAGTAGCCAAGGGAAATGCCCTAAAAAACGGACTAAAGTCCATAAAGTTTGAACAAGGAGACTTGTTTGAGCCTTTCTGCGGCAGACTAGGTAAAAAGAAATTCGACTTTATAATTTCCAATCCGCCATACATACAGAAGGATGTTATTTTGACACTTCAAACTGAAGTAAAGGATCATGAGCCAATGATGGCTCTTGATGGAGGAGAGGACGGACTGGACTTCTATAGAAGAATTGCAGAGGAAGCACCGAACCATCTAAAAAAGGGCGGCGTGCTGATGATGGAGATTGGGCACGACCAAGGAAACGCTGTGACAAAGCTTTTAGAAGAGACAGAACGCTTTGAAAAGGTAATTTGTCTAAAGGATTTAGCGCAAAAGGACAGAATCCTAGTGGGTCGTATAAAGAGCAAAAAATAATTCAAAAAAGCCTTGATTTGCCCGCAACACTGTGATATAGTGTAGGGGCTGTAAAAGATACAGTAAGTATTTTATTATTAATTTAAGAAAGAGAGACGAAACATGAGAGAAGGAATCCATCCTGATTACAAGGAATGTAAAGTAACTTGCGCATGTGGTAACAGCTTTGTTACAAAGTCAACAAAAGAAGAAATGAGATTAGACGTATGCTCTGCATGCCACCCATTCTTCACAGGTCAGCAGAAGTTCATCAACAGAGGCGGCCGTGTTGAAAAGTTCAAATCCAAGTACAACATCTAATAATCAGAAGACAAACCGGAAGTTATCTTCCGGTTTTTTTATTGCTACTCAAGGGGTAATATAATATAGTGGTGATAGAAGGTAAATGGA
The DNA here is from genome assembly GCA_017547345.1 of Bacillota bacterium. The sequence goes on from JAFYPY010000046.1 coordinate 4,168, forward strand.
GGGTCGAAATGAACAAGTTAATGATTTTGCAGGGAGCGCTTCTTGCAGAAATAGAAAAATATGCAAAGATACACGCTGAAAACGGCGTTGAACTAGATTATCCGATAGATTGGGAGAGAATTCACGTAATATCCTGCGCAAAACTTGGATATTTGATGGCAGAAGAAAGAGGGGTAGACCCAATCCTTGCAGCATCAGCATGCGCGGTACATGACTACGGAAGAATCATAACAGGTAAGCAGGCGAACCATGCAGAAATCGGTTATGAGCCAGCAATGGAGTTCTTAAATGGACTTGGACTGTTTTCTAAAGAAGAAGTCGAAGAAATTGGGCTTTCCGTGAAAAATCACAGCAACAAAAGTGAGATCGGTTCAGCTTTGGAAGAGATAGTGAAGGATGCAGATGTGCTTGACTTTCATCAGTATGGATATGAAATGCCTCGCCCTGAGCAACAGGCGAGGTTAAATAGAATGTTAAAGGGGTAAAGACGAGTTAATCCCTTGCAAAGACTGGCATTTTTGTGTTAAAATATTTAATTGGAAAAATAGTGCTTAGTTATAAAATTTCAAGTTTTAGAGGAGATTGAAATGTTTGATAAATTAGACTTTATATTAGAAAAATACGAAGAACTTTCAATGAAAGTATCTGACCCTGATGTGATTGCAAATCAGACTGTATGGCAAAAGCACATCAAGGAAATGGGCGAAATGGAGCCTATCGTTAACAAATATAGAGAATACAAGAAGGCTAAGGAAGGCATTGCTGAAGCAAAAGAAATGCTAGAAATGGGCGATGAAGAATTAAGAGAATTAGCTAAGATGGAATTATCCGAATTAGAAGATCAGATCCCAGAAATGGAAAACGATCTTAAGATTTTACTTCTACCAAAGGACCCTAACGATGAAAAGAACGTAATCTTAGAAGTTCGTGCAGGTACTGGTGGTGACGAAGCTGCATTGTTCGGAGGAGACTTACTTCGTATGTACCTTCGTTACGCAGAAAGACGCGGCTGGAAGGCAGAAATCATGGACATGAACGACACTGGTATCGGTGGCGTTAAGGAAGCAGAAGTTCTTATCAAGGGTAAGGGAGCTTACTCTAGACTTAAGTACGAATCCGGCACTCACCGTGTACAGAGAGTTCCTGCAACAGAATCTTCCGGTAGAATCCACACTTCCGCAGCTACAATCGCAGTACTTCCAGAAGTTGACGATGTAGAAGTAGAAATCAATCCCAACGACGTAAGAGTAGACGTATATCGTTCCTCCGGTAACGGTGGTCAGTGCGTAAACACAACTGACTCCGCGGTAAGACTTACTCATATGCCATCCGGCCTAGTAGTAACTTGTCAGGACGAAAAGTCTCAGATCAAGAACAAGGAAAAGGCTTTCAAGGTATTAAGAGCAAGACTTTACGACTTAAAGCTTCAGGAACAGAACGACGAAATTTCTGCAGAAAGACGTTCTCAGGTAGGTTCCGGTGACAGATCCGAAAGAATCAGAACTTACAACTTCCCACAGGGCAGAGTAACTGACCACAGAATCGGTATGACTCTTTACAAGCTAGATAGCTTCTTAGATGGAGATATTGACGAAATTATTGACGGCATGATCACTAGTGAACAGGCTGAAAAGATGAAAAACTTATAATTAAGAATATAACTATGTATTTAGAAACAAGAATTTTAGGTACAACTGAAAAAGATATTGAGTATGCGGCTAAAATTATCAAAGAAGGTGGTCTTGTAGCTTTCCCTACAGAGACAGTTTATGGCCTCGGTGCTGACGCCATGAATGCTGAAGCAGTTTCCAAGGTATATGCGGCAAAGGGAAGACCAAGTGACAATCCTATGATTGTTCACATTGCTAGGGACAAGCATATGCTTAGAGTTACTGACGAAGTTACTAGTGATATGCAAAAGCTCATGGAAGCCTTTTGGCCTGGCCCTCTAACAATGGTAGTTCCAGCAAAGCCGGAAGTTCCAAGAGTGGTAACAGGAGGTCTTGATACGGTTGCAGTAAGAATGCCTGACAGCCAGCCAACGCTAGACCTAATCCTTGAATCTGGATGTTTGCTTGTAGGGCCGAGTGCAAACCTTTCTGGTCACCCAAGTCCTACCACTGCAGTTCACGTTGATGATGACCTTCACGGCAGAATAGATGCTATACTTCAGGGTCCTGATTGCAAAGTAGGTATTGAATCTACAGTAGTAGATATGACTAGCGAAATTCCTATGATTTTGCGCCCGGGCTTCGTTACTAAGGAACAACTTTCCGAAGTTCTTGAAAAAGAAGTAAGCATAGATCCGGCAATCTTACAAAAGCCAGATGTTTTCGATAACAACGGTTTATTAGAAACGGACGAAAGCTATCATCCAAAAGCTCCAGGCATGAAATACAAACACTATGCTCCAAAGGCAGAGATGATTATCTTTACGGGAGATCCTGAAAAAGTAAGACTAGCCATGGCAGAAGCAAAAATGGAAAGAGTAAGTTTTGGACAGAGAGTAGAAGTTATGCTTTATGGAGATAAAAATCCAGAAGAAGCAGCAAAGGAATTTTTCGCACAACTTAGAGAGTTCGACAAGACTGATGTAGATGTAATCTTTGCAACGGCTTTAGATGAAGATGGTGTAGGACTTGCTGTAATGAATAGAATGTTCAAATCAGCAGGCTATAATATAAGAGAGATAAAATAAGAGGTGGAGACAATGAAAATCGCATTA
>JAFYPY010000047.1 GCA_017547345.1 Bacillota bacterium
AAGATTGGAACACAAATTTGAAACTTTTTCTTTTGCGTCTTATGCCTGAAAGCAACCATGCCAAGAATTATACCAATGGCGCCCATAAGCAATCCGCTCACCATAAGGTTCTTCTCACTTATGCGTCTTTTATCATGTATCGCTTTATACTTATCAAGACCCATTATAATAAAGGCTCTCGCATTTGCTATCGCTAGTATCAAAATCAATAGTTTCATGTGAAACAACCTCCTCTAAGCAAGGGATTTCAATGCTTCTATCAATCTCTCTAATTCGTCTTTTGAATAGAATTCAATTTCGATTTTCCCTTTGTTTCCAGTTTTATTTATTGTGACCTTTGTACCTAGAGATTCTTTCAATTCTTCTTCAACTCGTGATAAATCTGGATCCTTTCTTTTAGTAGCAGGCTTTCTCTTCTTAGGTTTATCTTCCATTGCCGCCAGCTTCTCTGTGTCGCGAACTGAGAGCCCTTCATTTAGGATTTTTTCCCAAAGAGCTTTTCTTTCATCCTCGTTCTTTAATGTGATCAGAGTTCTTCCATGGCCTGCAGAAAGCCTTCCATCAGCTATGCTCTCTTTTATATATTCTGGAAGCTTTAGTAGTCTCATAGCGTTTGTTATATACGGTCTACTCTTTCCTACACTTTTTGAGACTTGTTCTTGAGTCATTCCAAAGGTGTCTGTCATCTGTCTTAATCCTTCGGCTTCTTCGATAGGGTTAAGATCTTCCCTCTGCATGTTTTCAATTATTGCAATGAGCATATTTTGCTCATCATCTAACTCTCTTATTAGACAAGGAACTTGAGATAGCTCTGCCTTCATAGCTGCACGCCATCTTCTTTCTCCTGCAACAATTTCGTATCCTTTGCCATGTTTTCTTACAACAATTGGTTGTATTATCCCATGTTCTTTTATTGACGCAGCCAACTCTTCAATTTTTTCTTCATTAAAAGTCTTTCTTGGCTGGTTAATGTTTGGCATTATGTCATGTATCTTGATGTATTTTACTGAATCGGAATCGCCTGCATCTTCTATTTTTTTGGCCAAAACAGTTTCTTTCACAGGTTCTTTAACCGGAACATCAGCAAAAAGTGCATCTAAGCCTCTTCCTAAACCGCCCTTTTTAGGTGCTGCCATATTATTCTTCCTCCAGTTCAACGAATTCTTCTGCAAATTCCATATAAGCTTCTGCTCCCTTTGACTTAGGATCATAAAGTGTTATCGGTAGTCCATAACTTGGTGCTTCTGCCAATCTTACGTTACGAGGAATTACAGTGGAATATACTTTTCCTCCAAAGTATCTCTTTACTTCCTGTACTACCTGTGCAGAAAGGTTTGTTCTTCCGTCAAACATACTCAAGATTACACCTTGCACTTCTAATGCAGGATTTAAGCTCTTCTTCACAAGCTCAATTGTACTTACAAGCTGGCTTACTCCTTCTAGTGCGTAGAATTCACACTGAATTGGAATTAATACACTGTCTACTGCAGCAAGAGAGTTTATTGTAAGCAGTCCTAATGATGGTGGACAATCAATGAAGATATAATCATAGTTATCCTTAATCTTTTCAATTCCTGCATTTAAAGCCCTTTCTCTGCCTTCAAGCTGTACAAGTTCTACTTCCGCACCTGCCAAGTCAACGCTTGCAGGGATTATATGAAGGTTGTCAACGCCCGTCTCCATAATGGCATCATTAGGGTCATATTCGTTGTCTACAAGAATATTATAAACTGTATCTTCTAGTTCACGTTTTGATATCCCTAAACCACTTGTAGTATTCCCCTGTGGATCTATGTCTAACACTAATACTTTCTTTCCTTTTAGTGCTAAGCATGCCGCTAAATTTATATTTGTAGTTGTTTTACCAACTCCACCTTTCTGATTAAATATTGCTATTGCCTTTCCCAAAATAATTCCTCCTCTTAAATTACTGCTGTTATTATATAATAATTTTTTTATTATTTCTATATTTATTATAAAAAAAGATAGATGTTTCACGTGAAACATCTATCTTTTTTAGGAAGCACTATCTTCACTTCTACAAAATCACCTTTGTCTTCTTGTGTAAAAATGGCATTTTTTTCCATTTCTTTAATTTGGCTAAATGCCCTCCTAAGCGTGTTAAGATATATCTTGTAGCTTATATAATTAATTTTGTTCTTTTTCCTTAATGCTATTTCCTTCTTTTGTTGCATTTCATCTATTAATTTTTCTGTCTGCTTGACATTCAATCCGTTTGAAACAATTTTTTCTATAAGTTTTTTTCTCTCGTCTTCATCTGCCAATTTCAAAAGAGCTCTTGCATGTCTTTCGGTCAATTTGTTTTCTAGCAATTTTTCTTGTATTTCTTCAGGAAGTGTCAGCAATCTAATTTTATTTGAAATAGTGGATTGTTTCTTGTTCATCTTTTCTGCTATCTCGATTTGGGTAAGGCCAAAATCCTCCATTAATTTTTTATACCCTCTTGCCTCTTCTATGTAATTAAGATCCTCTCGCTGGACATTTTCAACTAATGCAATTAATGCCATCTCTCTATTTTCCATAGTTTTTATTATTGCTGGGATTTTTTCAAGTCCTGCTAGTTGAGCAGCTCTAAATCTTCTCTCACCCGCAATAATAGTATATCCTTTACCATCATCTCTTAAAAGTATGGGTTGCAGCACGCCATACTCTTTAATGGAGCCACTTAATTCTTCTAACCCTTCTTCTCTAAAAAATTTTCTTGGTTGTCCGGCATTTGCAATTATTTTATTTATTGGAACTTGTACCACATCCAAGTTATGTTCTCTTATGCCAAATATAAATTTACTTTTCTTCTTTTGTTCCATATTAATCCCCCCTTGGGAAAATAATAACATTTCCCGAAACACAATAAACATACTTTTGTACACTAAAAAACCCCTAAAAATACTACTTTAGGGGTTCTTTCGCCGGACTTCCAGCTTTTCTTGGATATTTCGATGGTGTGTTTGCCACCTTTTTGATTAATAAAATTTTGTGTTCTTCAGCAGAAGCATCAATCGGTGTATCTACAGTTTTATGTAGATTACCTCCTAAAATCTTCATTGCCTTCTTAGCATCTTCAGCTTCCTTAGAAGCATCAGCGCCTTTATATGCCATCATGTATCCACCCATTCTTACAAAAGGCAGACAGTATTCACTTAAAGTCGATAAATTAGCAACTGCTCTTGATACACAGATATGATATTTTTCTCTGTGTTCCTTATTTTTAGCAAGGTCTTCAGCCCTTCCATGAACAGTCTTAACATTTGTAATTCCAATGTTTTCACAAAGTTCATCTATTATTTTTAATCTCTTGTTTAGAGAGTCTACTAGCACAAACTCTTTTTCCGGAGAAAGAATTGCTAGTGGAACACCGGGGAATCCTGCACCTGTGCCAAGGTCAAGCACCGTTTCAGCATCCTGATATTCAGGAAGATTGTAACATGTAACTGAATCCACAAAATGTTTCATTGTAAATTCTTCAGGGTCTCTAATTGCAGTTAAATTAACGAATTCATTCCACTGCAAAATCCCGCCTCTATAAGCATCGAACTTTCTAATAGTTTCTTCGCTGTATGGAATTTTATTTTTTTCAAGGTAATCAATAAGTTGTTTCACTATTTTGCCCTTCTCTTCTTTTCTAAATAAACTAAAAGTACATTGATATCTGCAGGTGATACACCAGAAATTCTAGACGCCTGACCAACAGACTCAGGCTTAATTTGATTAAGCTTTTGGCTAGCTTCAATTCTTAAACCTTCTATCTGGCTATAATCAATATCCTGACTTAATTTTCTATCTTCAAGTTTTTTGAATCTTTCGATCTGGTTGACCTGCTTCTGGATATATCCTTCATACTTAATCTGAACTTCAAGCTGAGTAATTTCATGATAAGAAAGACCAGGTCTAGTTTCATCATCAATTTCAGCTAAATCATTATAAATAATCTGCGGTCTCTTTAACATTTCAGCCATGGAAATTCTAGACTGAACTGGAGAAGTTCCATGAGATTCTAAGAAAGCATTAACTTCAGCTGGCGTAAATGTCTTTTCTTGTAATCTTTCAAATTCCTTTGCGACATTCTCTTTTTTAGTTAAATAACGCTGATATCTCTCTTCAGAAGCTAGTCCAACCTCGTATCCTTTGTCTGTTAAACGCAAATCTGCGTTGTCTTGTCTTAAAACCAGTCTATATTCGGCTCTGGACGTCATTATTCTGTAAGGCTCATTAGTACCTTTAGTCACTAAATCGTCGATTAGAACGCCAATATAAGCCTCGTTTCTTCCGAGAACTAGCGGTTTTTTGCCAGAAATCTTAAGTGAAGCATTTATTCCGGCCATTAGACCCTGTGCAGCAGCTTCTTCGTAACCGGAACTTCCGTTAAATTGTCCGGCACAGAAAAGGTTTTCTATAGCTCTTGTTTCAAGATTTAACTTTAAATCCTGTGGATCAATACAGTCATATTCGATTGCATATGCAGGTCTTGTGATTCTTAAATTTTCAAGACCAGGGATTGTCTTATAAAA
>JAFYPY010000048.1 GCA_017547345.1 Bacillota bacterium
ACATGGAAATTTTTACAACATCCGGAATAGGCATTACTTCTGTTGCACAACCGGCAGTGTGCTTGTAATGGCTCACGTGGATGCTCTGTAAATGTTTTTGACTCATTTGGTGAGACCTTCCTTTCTAAATTTTATACATAATCATACGCATTACATTATACAACATTAGTTTACAAAAATCACTAGAAATTTTCTCTAAATCATCGAAATTGTTGCAATTTTAACAAAAAACGGTCTTTTTCTATCATAAGACCGTTTTAAATTGCTCATCTTCTTAAATTGTATGTCTCAAATCGCGCAAAATACTAAATTTTACCAACTTGAATTCGGAGGTCTTCAGTAACGCCAATTACCTTTTCTCCCGCTATTCTTCTTTCCTTTATATATGTCAAAATTTCTTCATCTAATACTTCTCCCGGACATGCTATAGGAATTCCCGGCGGATAAGGAATAATAGACATGGCAGAAACTCTGCCTTTAGCATCGTCAACATGTACCGTCTCCTTTTTGATCGGTACGCCCGCCCATTGTAATTTCTTGGTTAAGGCTTTAGGCTGAGCTGTGGCCTCATCCACCAAGAGAGCTCTTGAACTAGCTATACCTTGTAATTCTTGGATAAGTTTTTCAAAGTCGCATCGTTTATTGCCAATACCCGTCATACACATTACGACATTCCCCGCCACAAGTTCGATGAAGATGTTTTTTTCCATTAATAACTCTTCTAAGTCATTGCCCGTCAGTCCATATGCAGACATATCTAGATTAAGCTTGGTCTTGTCCAAACTTCTAATTGTCATAACCTTAAGCCCTGGAACTTTTTTTGCGGCATCATAAAACCATGCTATGTTTTCAGCCCATGCTTTCATCAACTCTGCGCCTTTAGTTTCAAGTATATCGGCGTTGATGTCCAATGTGGCCATCATCGGATATGACGGACTTGAGCTTTCTACTACCTGTAATTTATCTTCTAGAGCAATCAAGTCTACTCTGTCACTGCATACATTTAGTAATGCCGTCTGCCCAAAGGATCCTAGAGTTTTGTGGATACTGTTTATTACTATGTCAGCTCCCTGCTCTTCTGCAGGTTTAGGGAAGCCGTACTCGTCTTCGAAAAATTTCAGGTGTGCACCGTGAGCCTGATCCACAATTAAGATTTTGTCTCGCTTATGAACTTCATCAGCTATGGCTTTTATATCACTGCATATACCATAATAGTTAGGACTTGGCAAAATTACTGCTTCGGCTTCAGGATTTTCTTCTAGACACTTTGCAATCTCGCAGGCTGAAACCTCTCCTAAGATGCCGTACTCTTCTACAGTGCTTGGGAATACATATACAGGCGTTATATCGCCTAATGACAATGCATTAAAGGCAGACTTGTGGCAGTTTCTAGCCATTACTAATTTCCCGCCTTTTGGAACTGAAGAAAGAATCGCCGCTAGGATACCCGCAGAACTACCGTTTATAAGTAGATAAGATTCCTTGGATTCGTATAAAGCCTTATACTTGTCCATAGTAACCCTAATCACTTCTTCTGCCTGGAACAAATTGTCTGCACCAGGTATTTCAGTGATGTCACAATTCATTATTTCGTCTAAAAACTCTCCATAGCCGCTATCTACATAAAAAGACTTGCCTTTATGTCCCGGCATATGAAAGGACACGGGGCTAGTTGCCCCGTGACTCATTAAAAACTCTCTTACTGATTGTTTCAATTTCGTAATCCTTTCCTGCTCTATGTGAATAATTTATTCATCAAAATCCGCTGCATCTGCCTTATCATAAATATCTAAAACTTCCGCAGAAGGTTCTTTGTCCATAAGCGTAACGATAACCGCAGCAACTAAACTTGCAGCAAATCCAGGAATCATTTCGTAGATCCCTGTATGTGACATAAATGCTAGCCATGCTACGTCAACAATAGCACCAACTGTAACGCCGGCAACCGCACCCTTATAAGTGAATCTTCTCCAGAATAGAGAAAGGATGATAGTTGGGCCAAAAGCGGAACCAAATCCTGCCCAAGCATTTTCTACAAGGTTCATGATTGTCTGAGCGCCTTCCGCCTTGCTTGATGCAATCATAAATCCAATAATGGAAACGATTAATACAACTATTCTACCCACCCAAAGAATTTCTTTTTCGCTAGCATTCTTTCTTAAAATAGGCTTATAAACGTCGGATGTGAAAGAACTGGATGCGACTAATAGCTGTGAGTCAGCAGTAGACATAGAAGCTGCGATAATTGCTGCCATTAATATACCTGCAACAAAGCCAGGGAATAACATTCTTGCAAATGTGATAAACACTGTTTTCTGCGCTCCTATTGTAAGAAGCTCTTCAGCAAGAAGCATTCTTCCAAAGTAAGCAATTATGCACGTTGCACCTAGTGATAAAACTACCCAAACGATAGCAACTGTTGCACTTTTCTTAACCATAGAAGGTTTTTCGATGGACATGAATCTTACTAAAATGTGTGGCATACCGAAGTAGCCAAGGCCCCAAGCAAGACCGTTCGCGATATCTTTAATGCTTGAATCAAAAATACCTGTACCGAATTCACATGTTGTAACCTGACCACTTGCACCATCAGTATATGTATAAACCACTTCTAAAGCGCTTGTATCTAAATTCTGCGTTAATACAATCACGATAGGAACAGCCATTACTGCAACTAGCATCAAAATTCCCTGGAAAAAGTCAGTCCAGCATACAGCCTTAAATCCTCCAAAGAATGTGCACGCAAGCATAGCCAGCGCAAAGATAATCATTGCCGTCTGTATATCTAGGCTAGGGAACACAGTAGTAAATACAGATGCTCCCGCAACGAAGCCAGATGCAACATATACTGTAAAGCATGCAAAGAAAATAACTGCACAGATCACCTGAAGAGTATAGCTCTTTGCAAGGAATCTATTGCTTAGGTACTGAGGCAGCGTAATAGCATCACCTGCAACCTTTGAGAATTTTCTTAATCTTGTTGCAACTAAAATCCAGTTAGCTGCTGTACCAAGAGCAAGCCCGATGCCGATCCACATTTGGCCAAAACCAAAAGCCATAATGCTTCCAGGTAAGCCCATTAAAAGCCATGCTGACATATCTGATGCCTGAGCAGACATTGCAGTTACCCACGGTCCCATGGATCTACCGCCTATAAAGAATTCTTTTTCATCGTTGGAGTGTCTATCTTTTAAGAAGAAATACAATCCAATCCCTACTATTAATACAAAATATAGGGCAAATGCTAAAACTTCGCCGTTAATCATAGTTGTCTCTCCTATTGCTAATATCTTTTCGATTTATTATAAATCTAGTCCTGTGCTTAGATTTCTCATGAAGTCCTGTACGTTTGTTACGATACCCTTTGCAGATAAGCTACCTCTATCGCCAAGCTTACTTGCCGCAAAGTCAGAAGTGTCTACCATGTAGAAGTAAACCGGTCTTACAGTTCCGTCTTCTAAAACTCTGTAAGTAGGTGTCATGTTTCCTGCAGAAATAGTATGAAGCACTGTCGCCATACCGATAACTGTCGTGGACTTTCTTATGTGTGAACGGATTGTATCCTGACCTTCGTAAGTATGTTCATATACTTCAGGAAGCGGACCATCGTCTCTAATGGATCCGTTTAACACGAAAGGCACGTTATTCTTAACGCAGCTATAAATAACTCCGTTGTCAATCCCTTCGCCTTCGATGAATGCAGGAATCGAACCATATGTGTTGATTGCATTGATTGTATCAAGATGATTATAGTGACCGCCAATGTGAGGTCTCTGGTTTCTAATGTCACAGCCTAGCGCTGTTCCTAGATAAGCACCTTCAAGGTCATGCGTCGCAAGAGCGTTTCCTGCAAGAACTGCGTTGCAGTACCCTTCTTCAATCAGTCTTGACATGATTCTTCTAGCTTCAACGTCAAAACTGCAAGCAGGTCCTAAAACCCATGTTAC
>JAFYPY010000049.1 GCA_017547345.1 Bacillota bacterium
ATCACAGGGAATGAAGCCGCCCCTAAAATTGAACCTACTGACATTCTCTGGCTAGCCGCAAGTCCTACTGCAACCACACCTAATGCAAGAACACCTAGACACCAGTTAACAGCCATAATTGCGCCAAAGGCAGTCGCTACACCTTTACCACCCTTGAAGTTGTAAAAGCACGGCCAAATATGGCCACAAAATACTGCAAGCGCACAGACTGTGCCAATAGTATAACTTCCAAAATGCATACCAAGTAATACTGCAAGAACACCTTTACCTACATCTATTAAAAGTGTGATTACCGCTGCCTTCTTGCCTAATACTCTAAGGGCATTTGTTGTGCCTGCGTTACCGCTGCCTTCTTTTTTGATATCAACACCAGCAATCTTTCCTAAAATAATTGAAGGAGAAATATTGCCGATAAAATATGCTAATGTAACAAAAATAACAAATTTTATAACCATACTAGTCTACCTTTTCGCCCTTTTCTCTGAATACAAATTTAAGGGAAGTTCCCTCAAATCCAAATCCTTCTCTAATCTTATTTTCAAGATATCTAGCATAAGAGAAGTGCATTAACTCCCTATCATTGATTTGGAAGCTAAATAAAGGTGGTTTAACTGCAACCTGTGTAACATAGTATATTTTTAATCTTCTACCCTTATCTGATGGTGGCTGCTTCATCATTGTAGCATCCATGATTAAGCTGTTAAGCTGGCCTGTAGGGACTCTTAAAGCTCTCTTTTCAGATACATATTTAGCCATTTCCATTACCTGATAAACCCTCTGCTTGTCCTGTACAGAGATAAAGATAATAGGTGCATATGACATAAACTGTAATTCTGCTTCTAACGCACGCTTATAATCTCTCATAGTGTTTGTTTCTTTCTGAATTAAGTCCCACTTATTCACGGCAACCACTATGCCTTTACCAGCTTCATGTGCCACACCTGCAATCTTCTTATCCTGATCTGTTAAACCTTCCTCTGCGTCAATCATCAATACGCAAACATCACAACGCTCTATTGCAGCAACTGCACGTATTACACTATATCTTTCGATATCTTCGTGAACCTTGCTTTTTCTTCTAATACCCGCAGTATCAATTAAAATGTATTTTTCGCCATCTTTTTCAAATGGTGTATCGATAGAGTCTCTGGTAGTACCTGCAATTGGAGAAACGATAACTCTCTTTTCCCCAAGTAGGCAGTTGATTAAAGAAGACTTTCCTACATTTGGCTTACCAATTACGGCAATTTTAGTAACATCCTCTTCTTCTGTGTCTGCATCTTCAGGGAAGCTTTCTACGATTTCATCAAGCACATCTCCAAAGTTCAGCATGTTTGCTGCAGAAATTGGAATAGGAACTCCAAGGCCTAGTTCATAGAAGTCATAGAAATCCATAGGTAATTTCATTGGGTTGTCAATCTTGTTTACAACCAAGATAACCCTCTTACCTGTTCTCATAAGCATCATTGCTACTTCTCTATCTGCATGTGTGAGACCATCCTTACCATCAACGATGAAAAGAATTACATCCGCCATATCCATAGCAATCTGTGCCTGTTCTCTCATCTGAGAAAGAATAATATCTTCTGTGTTTGGCTCAATACCACCTGTATCAATTAGCGCGAAGTGAACATTATTCCATTCGGCTTCTGCATAGATTCTGTCTCTTGTTACACCAGGTGTATCCTCAACGATAGATACACGTCGGCCAACAATTTTATTAAAAAAAGTAGATTTACCTACATTTGGTCTGCCTACTATGGCAACTATAGGTTTACTCATTGAATATTCCTCCTATGAATTCTTCTGGATCGAATTCCTTTAGATCTTCGATTCCTTCCCCCACACCGATATACTTTATCGGCATATCAAATTCGTCTGCTATTGTAACGGCAATACCTCCCTTTGCAGTACCATCAAGTTTTGTGATAACAATTCCTGTAATGTCTGCAACATTGCCAAATTCCTGTGCCTGTGAAACAGCATTTTTACCTGTTGTGGCATCAAGCACCAAAAGTGTTTCCCTTGCCGCATCAGGAAACTCTCTATCAATGACTCTATTCATCTTTTCGAGTTCAGTCATCAAGTTCTTTTTGTTCTGCAATCTGCCTGCAGTATCACAAATTAGAACATCTATATTCTTAGCCTTTGCTGACTGAATTGAGTCAAAGATTACTGCTGATGGGTCTGCACCCTCCTGATGTTTTACGACATTAATGCCGTTTCTTTCTCCCCATATGGAAAGTTGTTCAGCGGCAGCAGCTCTAAATGTATCTGCAGCTGCTAGCATTACCGTTTTTCCGGATGTCTTACATTTGTGAGCAAGTTTACCTATAGTTGTGGTCTTACCTCCACCGTTAATGCCTATAACTAAAATAATCAATGGACTTTCCTGACTCAAAAGCTGTCTTTCTCCTTTATCAACAAGAGAAATCATAATGCTTTTTAGTGCATCTTTGACTCTTTCCAGATTTACTATATTATCGTTCTTTATTTTATCTCGAAGTGACTCCATAATTCTCATAGTAGTATCCATACCAATATCAGAAGTTATTAGTATCTCTTCAAGGTCATCCATCAATTCTTCGTCAACTTCTGCCCTCATCATAATGGCATCAGTAATTTTTTCGGAAAGTTTCCCGAAGAATGATTTTTTTTCATGAAATAGTGACATGCTAATCCCCTTTCAAGTGAAATATTAAAGTGCAAAATCATCGCCTAGTCTCAATGAAAGTACCTTTGAAATACCTCTTTCTGGCATTGTTACGCCATATAATACGTCAGCGTGTTCCATTGTTGACTTTTGGTGAGTGATAATCGCAAACTGTATATCTTCGAAACTTCTCAAATATTTAGCAAATCTATCGATGTTCTGGTCATCAAGAGCCGCTTCAATTTCGTCTAATATACAGAATGGTGTTGGTGTTGTCTTTAAGACTGCGAACATCAATGCCATAGCTGTCATTGTTTTTTCTCCACCGGACATTAGATTAATGTTCTGTAGTTTCTTTCCAGGTGGCTGGGCAATGATTTCAATGCCTGCCTCAAGTGGATTATCTTCATTATCAAGGCGCAGTTCTGCATGACCACCACCAAAGAGTTTCTTGAAGATTTCTTCAAAGTTAGTAACAACCTTATCAAAGTTATCCTTAAACTTTGTCTTAATTGTTTTTTCGATATCATCAATGATTTCTTGTAATTGCTCTTTAGATAACTCTAAATCGGCTCTCTGTTCAGAAAGGAATTCGTATCTTTCCTTTACTTCATCATATTCCTGAATAGAACCTATATTTACATCTCCAAGTTCTTTCATTCTATTCTTAATCTCACGGCTTTCCTTTTGAGCCGAGGAAAGAACAAAATCACTCTTCTTGTATTGTATCGCCTGTAGATAAGGAATTTCAAATTCTTCCCAAAGTCTTTCTTTTAGGGCATCCAACTGAGTTTCGTTTCTTGCAAGTTTGATTTCCTGTTGGTACTTTTGATCCTGACATGAGTTTAGCTTATCAGCCACTGCTGTTTGCTCTTTGCTCTTTTCTTCAATAATAACCACTAAGTCAGACTTTTCTTTTGTTACTTGAGCTATATATTCTTCAAGTTCTTCCTTTTCTTTAGTCTTTATTCGTACAGTTTCTTCTACATCATCCGATCCATACAATATTTGATTTTTTTCTTCATTGAATCCATCAAGTTTCAGCTTTTTAACTTCTATTTGCTCATCGAAGTCCTTTACAGTTGCTTTAATCCTATTAAGAAGAACATCTAAAGAGTCCTTTTCATTATCTAATTTATTCTTTTCGATTCTTGTAGAAGTGATTTCTGAGGAAGCGTTCTCAACCTCTAAAGTTAAGGATTCTTGCTTTTGCATCAAAGATGAACTTAGAATCTTTAGTTCTTCTGCTTCTTTATCACAGGCTTCTGCTTCCTTTTGGAGTTTTTCAGCCATAGCGATAGCCTGTTCAAAATCTTTGTTTATGTTTTCAAGCTGTTTTATTGCCTTAGACTCTTTTAAATCTATTTCTTTAGCATTTGCCTTTGCATTTTCAATTTGAACATTAAGGTTAATAGCTTCATGCTGAAGAGCCTTTTCTTGTTCCTGAGTCTTCATTAAAGCAGCTTTCAATTCTCGGCCTTTTTCAATAAGTTCTTCTCTTTCCTTCTTTAGAGTTTCAGCACTTAGTTCTAAATCTTTAATCTTATCTCCTAATTTTGCTATTTCGCTCTTTCTTTCAAGAAGGTTTGCAGTAGC
>JAFYPY010000050.1 GCA_017547345.1 Bacillota bacterium
CGGTTTCTTAGCTGCTATCATGATCCCTAACATGATCGGCTGCGTATTATTAGCTGGTCAGGTAGCAGAACTTCAGAAAGAATACTTCAACACACCTGGTAAGTACTACTTAGCAGATGTTGAAGCAAAGAAGGCTAAGAAGGCTGCTTAATATAATCAATGCACATACTTTAATATATATTTAATATGCACACTTAAAAACCCACATTCTAATGAATGTGGGTTTTCCTTTTAGTAATTTACTTTGTAACATTTGATATATAGCTTACTCTAAAAGCACCATTTAGCTTAATAAGCGTTTCAATTGCGTCAGCATCAGTGATTGACTCTTGCCCCTTTTGCTTTGCTAAAAGGCCAAGAAGTGAATACAGGTCTGCCGGAACTTCGCTTTGGAAGTCTTCTATGGCAACGTTTCCTAGATCATACGTTTTGATCATATCTGCAGCTGCTTCTTCATAAGTACCTATCTTGTCTATTAGACCATTATCTAATGCTTGTTTTGCAGTGTATATTCTGCCATCGGCAAGAGTTTTAACATCTCCTACAGGCATTTTTCTTCCCTCTGATATGATGCTGATAAATTGTTCATATGACTCATCAACGAGGGATTGGAAAATTTCTTTTTGTTCTTCTGTCATTGGCTCAACATTGCTGCCCATAGCTTTGTTATTTCCTGCGGTAATAGTCGTCGTCTTGACACCTAAGTTATTTAATAATTCACTTACGTCAATGAATGTACCCATCGTAACGCCTATTGACCCCGTCCAGCAGTTTCTGTTTGCTATAATCTTGTCACAAGATGCACTTATATAGTAGCCACCGGATGTTGCTTGGCTTTGCATAGAAGAGTATACTGGTCTACCAGTTGTCTCTTGATATTCCTTGATTTTCAGGTACAGCTCATCAGAAGCATAAACACTACCCCCTGGAGTGTTAACGTAAAGTATCATACCTTTGTTTTCTTCATCATTTATCATAGCATCAATAGCATTTAGCAAATACTGATGATTATATAAACCGCTACCGTATTCGTCAATTGTATCTTCTATATATAAAGTACCGATGTAGTCGTATCCAAAATCTGTTATAACTTGATTAGGAGGTTCCTCGGAAAGGATTCCATCACAAGCCGCACCTAAAATTACAAAACCAAAGATGAAGCCTACTATCAAAGCTAAATATTTAAGCAACTTGGACTTTTTCTTTTTTTCTTTCTTTGGAAAAGTGGAAAAATTATGGTCAGCAGAAATCTTTTCATCTAAAAATTGTCCCCCTGAATAATATTGGACACGCTTTTCTTCTTCATTAAATTTATCCAAAATTTAGTCCTCCTCATGTCGGATTTTATGAAAATATTGTAACACGAAAGGTATAAAATGCAAAGAATTACTTGCGCGTTGACAGTGTTAACAATAGCGTGATAAACTTCTATTATGAAAAAATATGACACAATTATTGTAGGCGCAGGTGCAGCAGGGCTTTATTGTTCTTGCGCATTAAACGAAAAAAACAACTTAATATTAGAAAAGGGAAGACGCCCTGGATTAAAACTACTTATGGCAGGTAGCGGACAGTGCAATGTAACTCATGGTGGATCTATAAAAGACTTTTTAAGCCACTATGGGGAACATGGGAAAAGAATTCGTGGTCCATTACAGCGCCATAACAATATCGAACTTTGTCAAATGCTGTCGAATTTTGGTGTTGAAACTGTTGAGAGAGAGGATGGCAAAGTCTTTCCAAAATCAATGGACAGTAGAGATGTTTTAGATGCATTACTTAATAATTGCAATGGAGATATTTCCTATGAAACAGAAGTTATTAACATAGACGAAGACGAAGACGGAGGATTTATTCTTACCACTTCGAAAGGCGACTTTTTCTGCCAAACACTAGTTGTCGCAACTGGAGGGGCATCATATCCAACCACCGGTTCAGATGGGAGGCTTGCACGAATGTTGGCAAAAGAGCTAGAGATAGATATTGAGGAACTTAGACCTGCACTGACACCTGCTTTTGTAGAAAACTATCCATACGGAGAACTTAGCGGTATTAGCTTCAAAAATGTTGAGGTTCGTGTAGCAGGACATACTTTGATTGATGATATCCTGTTTACATTCAAGAATCTTTCTGGACCTGCCATTATCAATTCGTCTAGATATATGAGAACCGGCGATGTACTGACTATTAATTTTTTGTGGCCTATGCGACCAGAGGAATTACTTTCTAAAATGAAAAAGGATTTCCCGGGAAACGGCAAGTCGATACAACATTACCTAATAGATGAACTAAGTTTACCTAAAAGATTTGCTAAACTGATTTCTGAAGTGCTCTCAATGGAATCACTAAAGGTTTCCCAGCTTACGGGAACGCAGATGAAACAAATCGTTGCGGAGCTAGCTACAAAAACATTTGTTATAAGTGGACTAGCTGGATTTAAGGAAGCTATGGCAACTGCAGGCGGGATTTCGCTAGATGAAATTGATGCCAAGACTATGGAATCTAAAAAGTACCCAGGCTTATACTTTATCGGTGAGGTGCTAGATGTAGACGGTGATACCGGTGGGTATAATTTACAGTTTGCATATTCATCAGCAAAGGCAGCAGCCGAACACATAAATACTAAAAAGAGACTATAAAGTCTCTTTTTTGTGCTATCATCCCGCAGTGCATTTGGTTAGCGACTTGTGAGTGATATAATGGCTAGGGGGGAATTTATACAAAACCATCATAAAGTAAAGAAATGCAGATAATCACAGGGTGGCAGAAAAGGTTATGATGGCAATAAAGACTATAATAATACATTGAGCTACTTTGAAATTATAAAAAAACAAATCTTTCAAGCAAAATTACTTGACACCAGACATGTGATAGGGTATACTAGCATGGTGTCAAGTTATAAAACTTAACATGTTGCGGGCCATATGTGAACTA
>JAFYPY010000051.1 GCA_017547345.1 Bacillota bacterium
CTTCCATCAGAGTTATAAAAACGCATCTTATAATCACCGCCGAATTCCGGATAGTCTACAACCATAAAGCCGTCTGCGCCGATAGCTAATCTTCTGTGGCATAGTTTTTTCGCTAAACCGTTCAGTTCCGATACAGGTATTTTTTCTTCAATATTATTGATAACGATAAAATCATTACCTGCACCATGCATTTTTGTAAATTTCATATAACCCTCTCATTTTGATTTATTATTTTGCGAATTCATCCGCAATTTTTCGAAAATTAACAATGTAAAAAACTATCTTATGAAATGAGTCCAAACCTTCTTATCTACTACTTCTGGCTCAATTCCTACTTGTTTGCCGGCTTCTATGCACTTAAGCATCCATGCCATATTTCTAGCAATAGATTCCATTGTATGAATGCCCTCTGCATCTAAGAAAACATCACTAGGTGCACTATGGCCATGAACCATTGGCCAATAATCAGCACTTACAACAGGCATTTGATTGATTGTAGGATACTTTAGCATCACATCAAAAGCTGCTGTAGCCCCTGCTCTTCTAGTCGAAATAACAATTGAAGCAGGCTTGAATTTTAGCCTTACGCCACCCGCATAGAACAATCTATCCATAAAGGAAATCATACTTCCTGAAGGTGAAGCGTAATGAACCGGTGTTCCAAAAATAAATCCGTCCGCATCTTTAGACTTTTCGATAACCAAGTTAACAGCATCATCATATACACACTTGCCAGTTTTGTTGCAACCACCGCAAGACATGCATCCGCCTATTTGGGAACTGCCTGCATAAATGATTTCTGTTTCAATGCCTCTATCATTTAATGCCTTTGCTATATGGTTAAGTGCGTTATATGTGCAACCCTCCTTGTTAGGGCTACCATTGATTAAAAGCACCTTCATAGTCATACCTCCAAATTGCCTTACATTAACATAATTAACTTTGCTTATCAACGGAAAGCGAGTCCTCTTTTGATAATCTGATTTTTTCTTTTAATCGTCTCATTATAATAAGATAGCATATAAAATGAGTTCCCGCCGTTACGAGCCAAGTAACCGGATATGATAAATATATTATATCTAGTGTATGGAACATAGGAATTTGGAATATAGTCATTATCCAAACGATTCTAAGCCCACAGGCACCTATTAATGAAACTAGCATCGGAACAATAGAATATCCAAGACCTCTTAATACACCTACAAGTGTGTCCATTATTCCACAAATAAAGTACCATGCGCTCACATAAGAAAGTCTTCGCAAACCTTCTAGAACAACTGCCGGACTTGTAGTATAAAAAAGTAATAGAAAATTACCAAAGCCATATGCTAAATTACCAAGTATAAGCCCTGTAATCGTAACACAAATAACGGCCCTAATCATAATAGGTCTAACCCTATGATATTTACCCGCACCTACATTTTGACTTGCAAAAGTTATAGCTGCTTGATAAAAAGCATTCATAGCTACATAAACAAAGCCCTCTATATTACCTGCTGCCGCACTTCCAGCCATAGCGATATCGCCAAAAGAGTTTATGGAAGCTTGGATTAGCACATTCGACAAGGAAAACAAAGTACTTTGAATTCCTGCTGGCAATCCTATCTGCAAAATTGTACTAAGCTTATCCTTGTGTATTCTAAGTTTCTTAAATGAAAATCTAAATCCACCCTTTTCTTTTGAAAGGCATCTTAACATTAAGCCCGCAGAAACAAACTGAGAAGTTGCTGTTGCAATACCAACACCGGCTACTCCCATGTTGAATACTATAACAAGAATCAAATTCAAACTTACATTCAAAACTCCGGCTATACTTAAGTAAATAAGTGGTCTCTTTGTATCCCCCTTGGCTCTTAAAATTGCACTGCCAAAATTATATAGCAACATAGCAGGCATTCCCAAGAAATATATACGCAAATAGAGAACTGACAGATTAAGTACATTGTCCGGAGTATCCATCATTTGAAGGATAGGCTTTGCTAAAAAAACTCCCATAAGCGTAAGTACAACACCACTTATCATACTGAGTAACAAAGATGTGTGTACAGCCTTGCTTAATTCATTGCCCCTCTGCGCTCCAAAATATCTTGCGGCAAGAACATTGGCACCTACCGAAAGACCTATAAATAGATTAGAAAGTAACAGTACTAGCGATGAAGTGGATCCAACTGCCGCCAATGCCGTATCTCCTGCAAAGCGACCCACTACTATGATATCTGCTGCATTGAACAGAAGCTGTAGCATACTCGAACACATAAGTGGAAGTGTAAAAATAAGCATCTTTTTTAAGATAGGCCCGTTACACATATCTATTTCATTCTTTACTTTATTCTTTCTTTTGAGTTCTACTTCTTGTCCCACATTCTGCCTCCAAATGTTGAAAATCAAATAAAACTATAATTCATCAAAAATTATATAACAATTATATTAACTCACAAGAATGCTTATACAAATTATATGCTTTTTCGCCAAAGCAAACAAAGATAACTCTCATATTATAATCCTGATTGTCTTCCAGCCATTTTGTAACTGTTTTTATAACAATCTCAGTCGCCTCCTCAAGCGGATATCCGTACACTCCTGTTGATATTGAAGGAAATGCAATGGAATGTATATCATAATCTTTAGCTAGATTAAGTGAATTGCGATAGCAATCTGCCAACTTAACAGGGTCTGATGGTATATTGCTGTAAATTGGTCCAACCGTATGTATTACGTATTTAGCTTTGAGATTGTATCCCTTGGTAATCTTTGCTTCACCTGTCTTGCATCCGTTAAGAGTTCTGCACTCCGCAAGAAGCTCCGGTCCTGCTGCCCTATGAATTGCACCATCTACTCCACCACCACCAAGTAAAGTCTTGTTCGCCGCATTTACAATGGCATCACAGTCTAGTTTAGTAATATCGCCTAAATGTATCTCAATATTCTTCATAATATAACACTCCTTTCCATTTCTTATTATAATCCCTTTTTTTCTATTCTGTAAATATCCTCTAATTTAATCTTTTTGTCTTTTATCTGTATTGAAGACTCATAATCAAGGAGTTTATCGACAGCTCCAATAATAGTTTCATAAGTTCCATCCTTGTAGTATGTTATCTTCACAAAGTCTCCCCTATCAATAGTAAGTAGCGTCTCATTTATACGTTGAATCTCATCTTCTGCAAGCAAAATTCTCTCCTCAAATCGTTTTAACTGTTTGGCAAGCTCCATCTCATGTCCCTTTAGGGCCGCAAATGGAGCAAATTGTTTAGCTCTATTACCTATGTCCATATTAGATCTAGTTTTACTCATGCTTTATGACCTCCAATCTGTCTGTTCCTTTCTAATGCGGTCGCGCCCTCTTCTAAATTCATCGCCTTAAAAATAGCATTTTTACCGTATTTTTTCTTAATATCTAGTACGGTTCTTGTCATTTGTTTCTC
>JAFYPY010000052.1 GCA_017547345.1 Bacillota bacterium
ATACGATGTACGTGACCAGGCTATGAAGGTTGTTGAATACGTTCACTCCTTATGGTCCGACAAGAACCCAGTTCTTATCGTATACTTAACTCCTCCTTACTACCCACACATCTACGTAGAAGGATCAAGACCAGAAGAAAAGTTATTATTAGATGCAGTTAACCACGCAGTAAGCACAACTGAGTCCGAATACAGCCTAGTACAGAAGTTATTCTTACCATGTATTTCCGACTTAAGCTACGCTGCAGCACCTAAGGAAGCTGAAGCTATCGAAGCTCTAAAGACTAACATGCCTGGATTCGGTATCATCTACGATCTTCCATTAGATGAAATGCAGGAATTAGACTTACCAGTAGCTGACATCGGTTCCTACGGTAAGGATGCTCATCAGTTCACAGAAAGAGTTGAAATGGGATACACTTATGAAGTATTACCAGAAATTCTTTACAAGACTATGATGTACATCTTCGAAAACTACAACAAATAGTTAAAAACGTATTACAGATACATATAAACTGAATTACTAATCACTAACAGTCTCCGGGGCAAGTCGCCTCGGGGACTAGATTGTATTAAATAACTTAATAACTTTGAATTTGAAAGAAACTTTTTCCGATAATTTGATTAAAACTTCAAAAGGAAAGATTATATATAGATATATTTTGGGAGGTAAGTAAATGAAATTAGCAGCAGACAAAATCTTTATCAATGCTAAAGCTTATACTATGGAAGCAGAAGGCGTTTGCAAAGAAGCTATTGTTGTCAAGGACGGAAAGTTTGCCTATGTAGGGACAAATGAAGAAGCTCTTGAAAAGTATGAAGCAAAAGAAGTTATCGACGTAGAAGGAAAGACAGTTCTTCCAGGTATGGGAGACTCCCACATGCATTTCTTTGCGTACTGCCAGACAATGACAACAGTTGACCTTGGTGGCGCAAAATCAAAGGCAGAAGCTATCGCAAGACTAGCAGCAAAGGCTGCTGAAACACCAGAAGGTGAATGGATTAAGGGTTCTAACTTCGACCAGTCAAAATGGGAAGATTGCGAAGACCAAATTCCAACAAGACATGACCTAGATATGGCAAGTACAAAGCATCCAATCGTAATCAAGAGAGTATGCTTACACACAGCAGTAGCAAACACAATGGCTATCGAAAAAGCTGAACTTGGCAAAGGCTATGTATTCGGCGATGGCGGCTTTGTGGAACTTGAAGAAGACGGAATGCCAAATGGTATTTTCAGAGAACAGGCATCAAAGATTTATGATGAACTAATTCCTGACCCATTCCTAATTCCTGAAAACAAGGCAAAATACATGAAGCAGGGCTTCGAAAATGCAGCACAGTATGGTTTAACAATGATTCACACTTACGCTGCAGAAATCTGGAAGTACACAGAAGATATCAATGATTACATTGAACTAAACAGAAAGGGTGAACTTCCTGTAAGAATGACTGTATGTCTAGATGAATTCTACAACAAGCCATTCGTAACAAAGGCAGAAAGAGAAGACCCATATAGAGCTGCACAGTTTGGTACATTTAAGATTTTCTGCGATGGTTCCTTAGGTTCCAGATCAGCTAAATTATACGAACCATATGATGATGATCCAACAACTGATGGTATGCTTGTAATCAGTCAGGAAGACTTAAACGAAAGAGTTTACCAGGGCTACAAGATGGGATTGCAGCCAGCAATCCACTGCATCGGCGATAAGGGTTTAGACAATGTACTAACATCTGTAGAATATACTTTAGATAGAGTTAGAAAAGAAGGTATGACAGAAAGAGAAATCGCTACAAAGCTACCTTTCAGACTAATCCACGCTCAGATGGCAACACCTGAACTAATCGAAAGAATGGCAAAATTACCAGTAATTCTTGATATTCAGCCTTCATTCTTCTTAACTGACCTTCACTGGGTTAAGGATAGAGTAGGCGACAAGAGAGCTGCAATGAGCTACACTTGGAAGCAGTACATGGATGCAGGCTTATTATTAACAGGTGGTTCTGACAATCCGGTAGAAATCTTCTCACCATGGAACGGTATCTTCTCATTAGTAGAAAGAACAGACTTAACTGGTTATCCAACAGGCGGCGTTCAGCCGGAAGAAAAGCTTTCTGTATACGATGCAGTAGCTTGCTTCTCCAAGAACATCCCATACGCTAACGGCGAAGAAGATTTAATGGGTACAATCGAAGTTGGCAAGTTTGCCGATATGGTAATCATCGATAGAGATATCTTCGAATGTCCAACTACTGAAATCAAGGATATCCAGGCATTATACACTTACATGGCTGGTAACGAAACATACAGAAGAGCTTAATAAAGGAATCATTAAGGAGGATACAATATATGAAACTTAATTCATTTGATGAAGTAAGACGTATAACTACGGATATGGTTGCGATTCCAAGTATCAACAAGGAACCGGGCGGCGAATCTGCAGTAGCTAGATTTGTTTATGATTACTTTATGGAACTTGACTACTTTAAGGCACATCCTGATTATGTTAAGTGTTTCCAGACAAAGAATGACTTCGTAGAAAGACATTCAACATATGCCTATGTAAAAGGTACAAAGGGCGATTCTAATAGAACAATTATCCTATTAGGACATATTGACACAGTAGGTGTTGATGACTTTGGTCCAATTAGAGAATATGCGTTTAAGTGTGATGAACTTCCAGAAAAACTTAAAGAAACATTTAAGTTATCAGATGAAGTTTTAGCCGACATTGAATCAGGTGAATACCTATTTGGTAGAGGCGCACTTGATATGAAATCAGGTGTTGCAGGTCACATGTATCTACTTAAGTATTTCTCAGAACACACTGATGAATTAGATGGTAACATCATTATGATTGCTGAATGTGACGAAGAAGATAACTCAAAGGGGATTATTACAGCAATCGACGAATTAGTTGAATTAAAACAGAAAGAAGGCTTTAAGTATATTTCTTGTATTAATGCCGACTATTCTACAAACTACAACCCGGGAGACGAAAACCGTTACATCTACTATGGAAGTATCGGTAAACTTCTTCCTTGTTTCGTAGCATTTGGTAAGGAAGCTCACGTTGGTCAGGCTTTCAGCGCATTAGACCCTAACTTACTAATCGCAGAAATTACCAAGAGAATGTCTCTAAACACTGAGCTTTGTGATATTGCTCAGGGTGAAGTTGCTATTCCACCAGTATCCTTAAAGCAGATGGATACAAAGGGGCCTTACACAGTACAGACAGCTCTTACTGGATTCAGCTATTACAACTTCTTTACACATGGCTGGGACCCTGCACAGGTTCTTGCAAAGTCAAGACAGGTTGCAGTTGAAGCCTTCGATGAAATCATCGAATACTTAAACAAGCAGTACAAGAGATTCTGCGAATTATCAGAAGTACCTTATGTTGAATTACCTTGGAAGACTAGAGTATACACATGGAAAGAGTTTTATGATTATCTAGCAGATATCCATGGTGATGCTTTCAAGACTGCTATTAGAGAGTTTACTGAAAAACTTCATGCTGAAGACCCAGAACTAGATTTAAGATTATTTGGTTTAAGAGTAACTGAAGAAGCTTGGAAGTGGTGTGAAGATAAGTCTCCGGCAATCATCACATTCTTCGGATCTGTATTCAGTGCAAGAATCGAAATGACTGGTAGAACAGAAAATGAAAGAGCTTTACTTGACTCTGTGGAAGCGGCTATTGAAAAGGTTAGACCTGAAGCAAAGAGACAGATTAAAACAAGAATGTTCTATCCATACATCTCCGACTCCAGCTTCATGGCAGTTTGCGACGATACATTAGCTGTTCAGGCATTAAGAGATAACATGCCTCAGTATGGCGTTAAGTACACTCATGATGTTGAAAAGATTATGGAAATCAACGTACCAGTCGTAAATATCGGTACATTCGGTAGAGACGGCCACATGTTAACAGAACGTGTTGACATGCAACAGACTTTCCAGAATGTTCCTAATATTACATATGAAACAATCATAGGAATGATTGGATAAACAAAAGAAAAGGATATAGTTATTTATGAGTAATGTAAAAAAAGCAGGTGCACCAAAGAAGGCTCAGGCAAAAAAGAAAAAGAAATTCGAGGATGACCGCACACCTTTCGTAAAAAAGGTTGACCTAGTTTGTAAGCTTGTTGCTATCTTGCTTGCAATCTGCATCTTTGGTAGCATCCATGTATTAGTTGGTGGCGGTGGATACGAAGACAGCAAAGTTGTTCATATTTTAGGTGTTGCAGCCAGCAAGGTACAGACAGATGATATGGAACCTGAAATTGAAGCTAGATCTGCCATTTTTGCTAGCTTAGAATCCGAATACAAGGTTGGAGATGTTATTCAGTATTATGATGAAGAAATTAGACGTAACCCTGTAAAGAGAATTATTGAAGCATCCGGCGAAGAATATACAGTTTTAGGTGACAATGAAGATGAATCAAAGGCAGTAACAATCACGAAAGATGATATCAGTGGTGGTAAGGTGGTATTCCACTCCAAGGCTTTATATGGTCTTGTTGACTACTACTTCTCTGTTTTAGGCTGTCTAACACTAGTATTCGTTTCATTCTTCTTATTAATTGTTCCTGACTTGTTAATGTATAAGACAAGAAAGGCTAAACTTGAAGAAAGAAGGGCTATCCAGGCGAAGAAGGAAGCTAGAAAACTTGCTATTAAGCAGGGTCTAGAAGTTCCGGAGGAAGAAGAAAATCCTATCGAAAAGAAAAAGGCTGAAAAGCAGGCTAAACTAGAAAAGGAACGTGCTGAAATCGCAGCCGAAATGAAGGCAATTCAGAAGAAGATGAAAGCTGAAGAAGAGGAACTCAAGAAGGGGAAGAGAGGCAAATAGAAATGATTAATATTTTAGGTTATGCATGTTCTTATCTTTCTGGACTATTCTTTGGCGTTATGGTTTTGACGATTGCAGAAAATGCTTCAAAAGGATTTAGACAGTTCGTTAGAAAAGTATGCAATAAGATTCCGTTCTTATATAGAAGAATTGCTATGTGGATTATGTTAATCTTAATGGTAGTTCTTGGATATATGTATCTTCTAAGCCCTTGGGGACCTACGAGAAGTGGTATTTTCTGTGGTGTAGTTGCAGGTATCTTTATATACTTCAAGGCAGGAGTTACAATGGGCAACAACCCAGATCCATACAACAAAGAACGTAAGCAAAAAATGAAACAGTTAAAAAACAAAAGAAAATAGTTATTAAAAAAGTCGGATTACACATTGACATGTAGTCCGACTTCTTGTTTTTTGATTATTTATTTTCAGTAATTATGCCATCACTAACTGGATGAAGCTCCAAAGTAGTTTGAATCCATAGAACACGATTACTGCACCACAAACGATGTTGATAACACGAAGTGTCTTGTTTGTGAATCTTGCACTGAATAGTGAGATGATAGTTGAAACGGATAAGAACCATAACACTGAGGCAGAAGCAAAGCCACCTACGAAGAATAAATCAGTTCCGGCAGGAAGAGTTGCTCTGAAAGCACCAAGCATCATACTTCCGTCGATGATAGCCTGAGGGTTAAACCAAGTTACAACGCAGGCAGTAGTAATTACCTTTAGAAGAGGTACATTTACGTCCTTACCTCCTTCGAGAGTATCGTCCTTTGAACGAAGCAAGCCGATACCTATCCAAATTACGATAATACTGCCGATAGCAAGTACAACCATTTCTAGTAGAACGGATGCCTGCATCAATGCGCCGATTCCGAAGAAACAAGCAAGGCCTAACGTAATGTCGAAGAAGATTACGATTAGTGCTGTAGCATAAACTCTAGGCTTAGACTGAGTTAATGCTGTATTGATTACGAATAAATTTTGTAGTCCAATAGGTGCAACATATGCAAGACCCATTGTTAAACCTTGTAAATAAATGTCCATTTTTCCTCCTTATATAATTAAGCGTTTCAAAAAGAAACTTGCTCTTTTTTTAGTACCTAGTATAATATTAATATCAATAGCAAATAAAATCAAGAGCGCAAAAAATAATAACCAAGTAAGGAGAAACTTACCATGATTGAAACTCATTATGATTGTCCGTGCCTTGAAAAATGTCCACTGAACTATGCTATGTCCATAATTGGCGGCAAGTGGAAAATGCAAATTATATGTGCACTTAATAATAAAGGGACACTTAGATATAACGAACTTAGAAAAAAACTAGGTGGAATCTCTAATACGGTGCTTGCAGCATCCCTTAGAGAACTTGAGGAGAAGGGCCTAGTCGAGAGAAAAGAATACTTAGAAGTTCCGGTGAGAGTTGAATATTCTTCAACGGAACTGAGTGATAAATTGATGCCGATTTTAGAAAGCCTAAGCGACTGGGGAGAAACTATGTTGATGGCAGAGAAGAATATTGAGGCAGAAAAGGAGTAGAGATTATGAAATTAGTATCATGGAATGTAAACGGACTTAGAGCCGTTATGGGCAAAAACTTTATGGAGTTTTTTAATGAAGTGGATGCAGACATATTTTGCCTTCAGGAGACTAAACTTCAGGAGGGACAGATAGAAATGGACCTACCGGGATATAATCAGTACTGGAACTATGCAGAAAAAAAGGGATATTCCGGTACAGCTGTTTTCTCTAAAAAAGCAGCCCTTTCCGTAAAATCCGGAATTGGAATTGATGAACACGACCACGAGGGAAGAGTTATTACGTTAGAGTTTGAAGACTTTTACTTTGTAACTGTTTATACACCAAACTCACAGGATGGTCTAAAGAGACTTGATTACAGAATGAAGTGGGAAGACGATTTCCTTGCATATCTAAAGGGTTTAGAAGAACATAAGCCAGTGATATATGCGGGAGACCTTAATGTTGCTCACAAAGAAATCGACCTTAAAAATCCAAAAACTAACAGAAAGAATGCAGGTTTTACTGATGAAGAGCGTGGGAAGATGGACAAGGTTATAGAATCGGGCTTTATTGATACATTTAGACATTTTTATCCTGACCAGGAACAGATATATTCTTGGTGGTCCTATAGATTTAAGGCTAGAGAGAAGAATGCAGGGTGGAGAATAGACTACTTTATGGCGTCAGCAGCACTTAAAGACCGATTAGAAGATGCAAAAATCCATACATCAGTTATGGGTTCTGACCACTGCCCTGTAGAACTAACTTTGAAATAAGGCACAATATTTGAGAGGTAAACACGATGAGAAAACTTGGATTTATTGGAATGGGTAACATGGCGCAGGCTTTAGTGAAAGGCTTTGTTGAAGCGGGAAAGGTTGCCCCAAAGGATATTTGTGCCTACGCGCCTAACCAAGAGAAACTTAAGAGAAACTGTGAGACTCTTGGAATCGAGCCTTGCACATCCCTAGAGGATATTGCTAAGGAAAGCGAAGTTATAATTATGGCATGTAAGCCTTATCAAGTTGAGGAAATAATAGACAAATTAGGGGATGCTTTATGCGAGAAGTTTATTCTTTCTGTAGCTGCATCTTGGGATTTTGATAAGTATAAGAGAGCTCTTCCTCAAAGCACAAAGATTCAGTGCATTATGCCAAATACTGCTGTTGCAGTTTTAGAAGGCGTACTTCTTGTTGGTGAAGAGAATGATTGGGATGAAGCACAAAGAGGATGGATGTTAGATGTCCTTGGAGGCGTAGGAAAGGTAGTAGAACTTCCTACTAGATTGATGGACGCAGGTATGGCTTTATCGGGCTGTGGAACAGCATTTATGGATATGATTATAGAGGCTATGGCTGATGGCGGTGTAAAGAATGGGTTACAGAGAGCTCAGGCCTACGAACTTGTTTCTCAGACTATGCTTGGCAGTGCGAAACTGCAACTTGAGACAGGCAAGCACCCGGGACAGTTAAAGGACGAGGTATGTTCTCCTGGTGGCTGGACGATTAAAGGGGTTGCTTCCCTTGAGAAGTCAGGGATAAGAGCAGCATTCATTGAAGCTATCGACGCAATATTAGAATAGAATTCATGAGAAGAGAATAGACCAAAATAGAAAGGACAAGTCATGAAAGTAAGATACGAACATCAAGACTTTTTAGAATATTATAAGACGGACCAGAACAAGTACGCCAAGGCGTCTGGCATATTGCAGATAACTCAGAAGGCTGGAAACAGCCAGATGGAAAGAGATAGGCCCACTTATGATGAGATTACTGCCCAGGGCAAGGCCTTTATGCTTAGCAGACTTGATTTTGAAGTGTATGAGCCTATTGTGGCTGACGAAATGTATACTATTTCTTCATGGGCGTGCGAAGGTTCAAGAGCTACTTTCCCAAGAAACTATAGCATAGAAAGAGATGGAAAAACTCTAGTTATGGTTTCAAGTTATTGGGTACTAGTGGATATCGAAAGCAGAAAATTATTAAAAGTAGACGATGTTAACATTGATAATTATTACATTGGTGAATTTGTAGAGCTTTATAAAGATAAGCTCAAAGTTCCTAGAGACCTAGAACTTGAAGAAGTTGGGAAAAAAGAAATCATGTACTGTGATTTAGATACTAACGGTCATATGAATAACACATATTATATGGACGTCATTTCTAACTATATTACGGAGCTTCCAGCGGGAACTCATAGAATCAAATCCGTAAGACTTCATTACAGTAAGGAAGCGCCATTTGGAGATACAATTACGATCTTTAGAGCTAAGGTTGAAGAAGGCAAATACTTATTCAAAACTGTTAAAGAAAACGGTGAAATGAATATTGCCTGCGAAGTAGGGCTTGTTGAATTATAAAATATTAAACGACAAAAAGGCCAGTATAGTATATCTCTCGAGCAAGTCCTCGGGCATTCGCCCTGCGGAAAAAGCTCTTCGAGACATCTATCTGGCCTTTCGTGTTTAATATTTAAGTTGATATATTTTGCTATGCGTTTGGTAGCTTTGGATCCACCCAAACCGTGCTGTTGTTTGTGAAAATAACCATTCCTGGCTTTGAGCCGGATGGCTTTTTTACGTATTTTACCTGAACATAGTCCACAGGCACATTTTGAGATGATCTGCCCTTACTGTGATAAGCTGCGATTGAAGCTGTAGCATAAACTGTTTCAGCATCAAGCTCTGCTCCTCCGTTTTGAAGGATAACGTGTGAGCCGGGGATATCCTTTGTATGGAACCAAGTATCCTTTGATGAGGCTGTCTTTAGAGTGAGTATATCATTTTCTTTATTGTTCTTGCCTACAAGCACTGTCATGCCATTGGCAAGGGTGTATTTGTATGGTTCTGCTTTGAACTTCTTCTCTTTGAA
>JAFYPY010000053.1 GCA_017547345.1 Bacillota bacterium
TGCCAGATTTGCACCCTTTCCCCCTAGAAGGTCTCTCATTTCTTTTGAGCCTTCGTTAAATGAGTATATATATTTTTCGCTCATATCTCTACCCTATCAATATAACCTCAAGGGTTATATCCTATTAATTAAAATACTAGTCTTTCTTCGATGTAATTACGCACTTCGGAAACTGGGATTCTAACCTGCTCCATAGTGTCTCTGTCACGAACTGTTACACAGCCGTCAGTTTCAGTATCAAAGTCTACGCAGATGCAGAATGGAGTACCGATTTCATCTTCTCTTCTGTATCTCTTACCGATGGACCCAGAAGCATCGTAGTCAACCATGAAGTACTTGGAAAGTTCTTCGTGGATAGGTTCTGCTACGTGGGATAGCTTCTTAGCAAGCGGAAGTACAGCAACCTTGAAAGGAGCAAGTGCTGGGTGGAACTTCATAACAACTCTAGTATCTTCCTTGCCGTTTCCATCTACTAATGTTTCTTCATGGTAAGCATCTACTAAGAATGCAAGAGCAACTCTGTCTGCACCTAATGATGGTTCGATTACGTATGGAACGTACTTTTCGCCTGTTTCTGAATCAACATAGCTTAAATCCTGACCAGAAGTATTGATGTGCTGAGTTAAGTCGAAGTTTGTTCTGTCAGCAATACCCCATAATTCACCCCATCCAAATGGGAATAAGTATTCGATATCTGTTGTCGCGTTACTGTAATGAGATAATTCTTCCTTTTCATGGTCACGAGTTCTGATGTTTTCCATGTCCATATTTAAGCTCTTTAAGAAGTTTACGCAGTATTCTTTCCAGTATTCAAACCATTCAAGATCTGTTCCTGGCTTGCAGAAGAATTCAAGTTCCATCTGTTCGAATTCTCTTGTTCTGAATGTGAAGTTACCTGGAGTAATTTCGTTTCTGAAGGACTTACCAATCTGTGCAATACCAAATGGCATTTTCTTTCTAGCTGTTCTCTGAACATTCTTGAAGTTTACGAAAATACCCTGAGCTGTTTCTGGTCTTAAGTAGATTTCAGCCTTGGAGTCTTCAGTTACACCCTGGAAAGTCTTGAACATTAAGTTGAACTGTCTAATTCCAGTGAAGTTTGTTTTGCCACAGTCTGGGCAAGGAATGTTGTTTTCTGCGATATATGCTTCAAGCTTTTCGTTTGACCATCCATCAACAGCAACGCCTTCAATGTTGTTAGCCATTAAGTATTCTTCAATAAGCTTATCTGCTCTATGTCTTGACTTACATTCCTTACAGTCGATAAGTGGATCGGAGAATCCGCCTACGTGACCGGAAGCAACCCAAGTCTTTGGATTCATTAGAATAGCAGCATCAAGACCTACGTTGTACTTGGATTCCTGAACGAACTTTCTCCACCAAGCCTTCTTAACATTATTCTTGAATTCTACTCCTAGAGGACCGTAATCCCATGTATTTGCAAGACCACCGTAAATTTCGGAACCTGGGAATACAAAACCCCTATTTTTAGCTAGTGCGACGATTTTTTCCATTGTTACATCTTTTTTCATTTGTGATAAACCCATCCTCTTCTTTTAAATTTATATTAATTATTCTTCGATTTCTTCTTCTGATTTTTTAAGAATTTCTTCTACCTTTTCTTCTGCTTCATCAAAGAAAGCAGCTGCTTCATCAAAGATAAACTCTACTTCAAATTCAGCATCTTCATTCTTCTTATCCTTAAAGTCATTCCAAGTGCCTGCCGCTTTATCTACAATTGTGTTGTATGCTTCAACACCCTTTTCCTTTAATTCTGCCATTTTGTCAGGAGCATTAGCTTTTAAATCTTCGTAGACTGCATTTCCCTTTGCAACCACTTCATCTACTACAACTGACCCTTTTTCTTTTACATCATTGGCAATGACTTCTGCTCTTTCGCTGATATCAATTACGCTTCCGTCATCCTTTGTAAGTTCAATCTTGCACTTAAAACCAAATGCTGCAATTGTTGCCGCAATAACACCCCAAGGAGCAACTAAAGCCCCTACTAAACCGACATTAAGCGGAATATTCACAAGAGTTTCTTCGTCTTTTTTGATTGCTATTTTAGTAATATTGCCTTTGTTTACTAATTCTTTAATTTTCTCAACAGTATCATCAGCAAATTCGCTCGCCTTGTTTGAAGGCTTAATATTAACAGTTTCTTCTATCGCAATAATCGCATCTACTACACTGCCATCAACAGCTTCTAAAGCTTCTTTAGCTTCCTTATAGGATACCCCTGTT
Source organism: Bacillota bacterium (assembly GCA_017547345.1). Next base: position 2,248 of record JAFYPY010000053.1, read on the forward strand.
CTGTCCTTAACTAATTCGATTTTTTCTAAAGTAATTTCCATTCCATTACCTCCTTTTAATATAAAAGTTTTTAGAAAAAGCTTTCACTTTTTAGTCCGCTTATATCCAAGTGATAGGATATATACTCTTTAATTATTTGTTGCAAAGTCCCTTGCAATTTTTCGTCTAAAGCAATTTTTTCAAAGGCAGAAATTGGCTGTCTCTGAAAAAACTTTAATATATCTATTATAGCAACATCCAGCTTATAAATCAATGGTCGTTCATCTTCTTGCACTAGCTCCTTGGCACATCCTGGGCATATCATTCCACCCTCTTTAATGCTAAAAAAGAACTCATCTGCAACCAACTTTCCTTCTTTTTTAGAAGGTTCTTTTTCACAAACAACACAATTTTCTAGCTGTGGTAGTAGCCCCAATATGTCAATTGTCTTTATTAGATAAGCCATAACCAAAGTCCCGTGCTTTTTTTCGCGTTTTTCAAGGGCTTCCAAAAAATCAACCAGCAAGTTGAAGATTCGCGGTTGAGGCATCTCTTCTGGAAGCAACTTTTCCGTCAATTCAAGCACATATGATGCCGCCATATATTTGTCTAGGTTTTCCCCAAGGCCGTAATAGCTTTTGATTACCTGACCATTGTTCAAATTGTAATTCTCTCTATTCTTAAACAATTCGTATCTACCATAGCTAAAGGCTTTGATGGCTAGAGCGGTTTTGTTTCTTCCGCCTTCGTTAATATTAGTCCCTACACTGATTTTCCCATATTTTTGAGAAAAAAGAGAAACCATTCGCCTTCCGCCCATGGCCTTTACTTGTTTTAGAACAATTCCTTCTGTATCAGTTATCATTTATATGTCCTTGTATCCAAAGTTAGATAATGCAAAGTCTGAATCTCGCCAATTTTCTTTGACTTTTACCCAAATTTCGAGGAAAACTTTACAGCCTAGAAGTGCCTCTATTTCTAGTCTAGCACTCTTGCCGATTCCCTTTAGTTTTTTTCCACCTTTGCCAATTATGATGCCCTTATGGGATTTTCTTTCACAATATATTACTGCACCAATTCTAGTGATATTAGGTTCTTCCTTATAGCTTTCTATTTCGATTGCAACGCCATGAGGAACTTCGTCGTCAAGGTAATGAAGAACCTTTTCTCTGATTATTTCGCTTACGATAAATCTTTCAGGGTGGTCTGTAACCATATCTTCTGGGAAGAACTGTGGACCTTCTTCAAGATGTTCTTCAATACCTGCTATTAGATTGTCAACATTCTTGCCTTCTAATGCAGAAGTACCGTAAACCCCCTCGAAAACTCCCATATCATCATAAGTTTCGTAGATTTTACGGAAAGCTTCTGGCTCCATCTTATCGATTTTATTAATTACTAAAAGTTTAGGAGTATCCACATTCTTAAGCATTTCTAAGATGTACTTATCTCCCGGACCTTTGTTAATATCACTATCTACTAAGAAAAGAATCACATCTACTTCTTTGAAGGTATTAATTGCAGATTCTGTCATAAAGTTTCCAAGTTTACTATGAGGCTTATGGATTCCTGGTGTGTCGATAAATACCATCTGCACGCCTTCGTCACCATATTCATCATCAAATCTGGTATAGATACCTCTGATTGTATTTCTTGTTGTCTGTGGCTTATCTGCCGTGATTGCAACCTTTTCGCCCAAAATTGCATTCATCAAGGTGGACTTTCCTACATTAGGTCTCCCGATAATTCCTATAAATCCTGTCTTCATAATCTAAAGCCCTCCGGCAATAATTCTGCTAATGTATAAGTTCTAATTGAATCAGCATCGTTACCTGTGATAATCACAAAGTCATCATCACAGAATTCTTTCATAAATTGTCTGCATATTCCGCACGGCCATGCTTCTCCCCCACTAGATGCAATTGCAATTTTCTCAAATTCCATATCGCCTTCAGAAATAGCCTTAACAAAAGCTGTTCTTTCTGCGCATATTGTTCCTCCATAGGATGAATTTTCAACATTAATGCCTGTATAAAGCTTGCCTTTTTTAGTAAGCAAGGCTGCCCCAACTCTGAATTTTGAAAATGGAGCATATGATTTTGGTAGCATTCCTACTGCAACTTCATATAATTCTTTATTCGTCATATATTACCTTTCTAGCGCTATCGCCTTCATCGTTTCTTCTTCTTTTGATCTCATAATAGCCTTTTCATCTTCATGCATGTGATCATATCCCAAAAGATGCAACAAACTATGAACAAAGAGATAAATCAATTCTCTTTCAAAAGAATGTCCAAATTCTTCAGCTTGTTCACTAACCTTATCTAGACATATCACCACATCCCCAATGCAAAGTTCTCCAAAATCAGGGAAGTCTTCTAAAGACTCAAACTGTGGAAATGAAAGAACATCTGTCTCCCTATCCACATCTCTATATTCCCTATTAAGGTCTCTTATTTCTTCTAATGATACCAACGTCAAGCTTACTTCTACTCTTTCCTCATCGATGTTTTCTTTTTCAAAAAGCACCTTTGCAGCTTCTTCCATTTTGGTCATCAAGGATTCTTCCAACACTTGTCCTTCTTCTAAATAGATATACATAAACTACTCCTCGTTCTCTTCTACTTCAGGATATTTTTTATAATATTTGTCATATGCATTTATAATTCGTCTTACAAGTTCGTGTCTCACTACATCAGTATCTTTCAAATAGCAAAACTCAATGCCTTTTACATTTTGTAATACTCTAGTCGCCTCTACGAGTCCTGATTGTTTGCCCCTAGGCAAGTCAATCTGTGTGATATCGCCTGTAACAACCACTTTTGACCCGAATCCCATTCTTGTAAGAAACATCTTCATCTGTTCTTTAGTAGTGTTTTGAGCTTCGTCCAATATAATAAAGGAATTATCAAGGGTACGGCCTCTCATATATGCTAGAGGAACCACCTCTATAACTTCTTTTTCTTTTAGTCTAAGTGCCGCATCCCTACCCAAAACATCATAAAGGGCGTCATATAGTGGCCTCAAGTATGGGTCCACCTTGTCTTGAAGATCTCCTGGCAAAAATCCAAGTCTCTCACCTGCTTCAACAGCTGGTCTGGCCAAAATAATTTTTTGTACTTCTTTCGCCTTAAAGGCATTAACTGCCATTGCTACTGCAATGTATGTCTTACCCGTTCCAGCAGGACCAACGCCAAAAACAATGTCGTTTTCTCTTATGCTTTTAACATATTCCTTTTGACCAAGAGTTTTTGGTTTAAGAGGCTTACCTCTATGTGTAAAACAAATCACATCTTTTGCGATATTGCTATCTTTGTAAGAAAGACCTTCCTTATTTAGTCCTATTACATATGATGCCTTCTGCTTGCCTAAACCTTCTCCTGAGCTTAATATAGCAACAAATTCTTCAATGATTTTTTGAGCCAGATTCAAAGCAGCTTCCTGCTCTTCTAAAGGACAAGTTTCGTCTGCTTTTAGTACAAGCTGATCGTCTCTTTGATAAACATCTATCCCTGTAGCTTCTTTAATCAAATCTAAATTTGAATCTAGATTACCGAAAAGTTCAACTCTATCAATTTCTTGAACTATCTGTATTTTTCTGTCCAATTAAAATCTCCTGTTCTTCTCCTATTTGTTGGCGTATTTCAATGGTCACACCTACTTCTATTATATTTTCTTTATATGAAAAATTCAAATCTTTATTTAGAATTTCAGCCTTTTCAGGCAAATTTTCCTGTGCCCATTCTCTTATCTGTTGATTAGCCTTTTTTATAATTTGGCTTTTATTTTTGACACTCCCTTTTTCATCATAAAGATTTTGCTTAAAGTTTAACCGATAAGGTACATTAGCCCAAATCTCCCCTTTAGATTTAACATAATATTCAGTTGGTGCATTCTCTCTATGATATTTTTCCTTTATTGGCACACAGCCAATAATAAGCGCCTGTCCTTTATGAACATAGTCCCCATCTTCTACCAACGGGACTCCTCTATATGTGTTAATTTTTTCTACATAACCACTTTCAGTTGCAATAATATTACAATAATATTTTTCTTCAGCATCAGAAGTTTGTTTTTTTTCATTATCGGTTGCCTCCGATATATTCAAATAAACTTTCTGTCCATCATACACTAATTGAATCCATGTTACCTCTGGAAATGTATCATATATCATGCTTTCAGCTTCTTTCCAATCTATGTTGGGTATAAAACTGCCCTCTCTAATACCTGCATCATATAGGCAACTAATTAACTCACTTTCCGGAATGCCCTTGTAACCTCGCACTTGTATTTCTTTCACAAAGAATGTTTGAAAAATCACAAGAAAAATTATTGCAGCGGTGAAAAGCATCTTCAATGGGTTTTTTCTAATGCTTTTTGCTATATATCCTTTCCCTACATTTTTTATCACAGTTACCCTATACAACGGATTTGCTATAGATTGAAATCTCTTTATGTCCTTATTTGCAATATAACACTCTACTTCTAATTCAGATATATACACCAACATATAAACACGTATATTTGCTTCTAGTGCCTTATTTAGAAGACGCTCTATTTTAAAGCCTTCAATCTTTATTTTCACCAGATGTTCGTAAAAGCTGGACTCCTTGAATTTCCCCTTCAATTAGAAGTCTTCCCTCCTTCATTTCCGATATAACAAAATTTTCCGCAATAACTGTAACATACTTTTGCTTTGTTTTTACGGTAATTGATTTATCGCCTATCATAACTACGGACTTAACATTCTCAACTATACACATCTTATTCTTTATTATTATCCTAGGCTCATTAAAATTCATATCATAATCAAACTCTTCAATGAATTTCAAAACAAAACCCCCTTTGTTCATATCTATGAACAAAGAGGGTCATATATTCTTTACTCCTTAATTGAAACCTCATCGCCTATTTTTACAGTCCCTCCTCGAAGAACTCTTGCAAAAATACCTTCTGTAGGCATTATACACTTTCCTACAGCTTGTGCTATAGCACATCCGCTATGACATTCTTTGCCTATCTGTGTTACTTCAAGCATCACTTGGTTTATGCCTAGTCTAGTCCCGATTGGCAATTTAGATAAATCTAAGCCCTCTACAATGAGATTTTCGCCGAAGTCTCCATCTTTAACATCTGCCCCCAAAGCCTTAAATTCTTCTATTTTATCATAAGATAAAAGGCTAACCTGCCTATGCCAAGTTCCGCCGTGGGCGTCATCCTTTAAGCCAAAGTTTTCGACAATCTCAGATTCTCCAATATTCTTCTTTGCGGTTCCTTTTTTTTCACTAATGCATACTGCTTTTATAATTGCCATATCTCTTTCACCTATAAACTTTTTATTTCATCCTCAGTTAGACCTGTACATTGACAAACCACATCTATACTTATGCCTATCTGCATCATTCTTTTGGCATTTTCTCTACAGGCAAATAAATAGCCTTCTTCTCTACCTTCTTCTCTACCTACTTCTCGGCCTTCTTCAAGACCTTCTTCACGTGCATAATGCTTAAACGTTGCCAAATCATGTTCATATTTTAGTCTTCTTTCTTGCATTTCATATGCAATATCATCCTCAGTTAACTCCCTAAATATGTTTTCAGCCATAGTAACTGCTTCATTCCCTTCGTTTAGTAGTTTGATTAAATAATCCTCATTTTCCTTATTATTTGCATACTTCAAATATGTCGCTAATTTTTCTACATCATCTAGCTGTCTTTCTAGAAAGCTTTCATTTATTTTGCCTAATTCTAAAAAATGAAACTCCAATTTATCTGTCATCAATATATCGCTAGTTACTTCCTTTATTTTGAATACTGTATGTACTTTTTCGGTTTCCTTAAAAACAACCCCATCAACTATTGATATAACTATACTTTTTTTAAGTTTATCATAGTTTTCGCCTTTTTCCAATGAGCTATTCACAAGACGCCCGCCATAAAACAAACTTCGATCTGGATATATCTTAAAAAGGTTTCCTTGCATCTCTATATCTATAAGTTGGTTAGAATTTGTAATTGCTTTTATATCAAGGACAGAATCTTTCCCCTCTTTTCGATTCGCATAAATGATCGGATTAAGTATTGTTATGCTTACAATCGGATCCTCTCTCCTATCTAAAATAACATTTAGAATTGCTATTAATGCCTTCTTACTCACCTCAGTGTCTCTTCCAAAAGCATAATGAAACGTCCAATCATCTGTTAACGAAATCAATTCTCTTCTTGGATTATTAAATAATATACTCATACCCTCTCCCCTTTTGCTTGAAATTTGATGTCTTTTGTTAGGTTGTAAAGTATGAATATTGCTGTATTTTCTAAACACATTATTACTATATTCATCATGAATCAACAATTATTTTTTTTATTGCACAAAATAAGTATTTAACTGTCAAATTTCGGCATTTTTCTGCAATTGACACTTTGGGACATTCACCTTAAAATACATCTATATAAGTGAGGTTATGGTTATGAAAAAGGTTAATTTACATTCTCATACAACATACTGCGATGGCCTAAATACGGCAGAAGAAATGATACTTGCTGCCATCGAAAAGGGGTTTGATGTCTTCGGATTTTCAGGTCATAGTTATATAGATTTCGATGATTCTTGGTGTATGAGCAAGGAAAACACTAAGAAGTATTATGAAGAAATACAAAGGTTAAAAGAAAAGTATAAAAAACAAATTACTATCCTTTGTGGTATCGAACAGGACTACTTGTCAAAA
>JAFYPY010000054.1 GCA_017547345.1 Bacillota bacterium
CGAATTATAGATTGTAGTTATCAGTATTTTATCATACAATTATTGTTTTTTCTATGTTATACTATATTAGTTAGAGAGGAATATTTATGAGAATTTTAGTAATTAGTGACACTCACGGCGAACTTGATCGCTTCTGGAAAGTGTTTAATAAACTTAACAAAGAAACTCCTGTGCAGATGATCGTTCACTGCGGGGATTATATCGAAGATGCTAAAGAAATCAGAATGAGAAGCGGCATTCCAGTGGTTGCAGTTAAGGGAAACTGCGACGGTGAATACTCACATGATGGATACTCCATCTTGGAAACGGAAGCCGGCGATTTCTTAGTAGCTCATGGACATATGCATGATGTAGGTTTCAGCCTTCAAAAGCTATATTATACTGCTCTTGATAACAACTGCATCGGTGCACTTTTTGGACATACCCACAGAAGCGCTTTCGTAGAAACCGGAGATTTATACATGATGAATCCGGGAAGCCTTAGCCAGCCCAGAGACGGCTCCGGCGGCACTTTTGGAATTTTAGAGACTTTCGAAGATGAGGTTTTTGGCAAGATCCACAGATACGAAGACTTTATGGCAGCGGGCAGCGCTGGTGGCAATTGCAGTTCCAAACCTAAGCCAAAAGTTACGGGCGGCAAGCTTAGAAGTATGCTTAACTATAGTGATAGATTTTAATAATTAGTAAATAGGCCGCAATACAAATTCCAATGCGGCGGAACGGAGATAATTATGGAAGTAAAGAAATTAATGGTAGCACACCCTATCGTTGGCGAAATGGCTGACTACAAGGAAGTATTTTGGATCAACCCAAAATCCGGCATGGAAGCCGAAATCCCATTTGGCATGGATGACATTAACGATGCGGAAGCAAGACTTGCTCGTTTTGCCCCTTATATCGCTAAGGCTTTCCCTGAAACAGAAGTAACAAAGGGAATCATCGAATCCAAGCTAGTCGAAATTCCTAAGATGAAGACTCAGCTTGATGAAATGTGTGGAGAATTTGCTGGCAAGTTATTCCTAAAATGCGACAGCCATTTACCGATTTCCGGTTCTATCAAGGCTAGAGGCGGTATCTACGAAGTATTAAAGCTTGCTGAAAGAATCGCTATCGAAAAAGGAATGCTTACTCTAGAAGATAACTACGCTAAGCTTGCTGACGAAGAATTCCGTCAGTTATTTAGCCAGTACTCCGTAGCTGTAGGTTCCACTGGTAACTTGGGACTTTCTATCGGTATTATTTCTGCAAAACTTGGGTTCAAGGTTACTGTTCACATGTCTGCAGATGCTCGTCAGTGGAAAAAAGACTTACTTCGTTCCAAGGGTGCTATCGTAGTTGAATATCCAGACGACTACCAGAAAGCAGTTGCAGAAGGTCGTAAGGAAGCAGCTAATGACCCAATGTGCCACTTTGTAGACGACGAGGGCTCCACAGACTTATTCACTGGCTATTCAGTAGCAGCAAAGAGAATTATGCCTCAGTTTGAAGAAGCTGGTATCGTTGTTGACGACGAACATCCATTATTCGTATATATTCCATGCGGCGTTGGCGGCGCTCCAGGCGGTGTGGCATTCGGTTTAAAAGAAATCTTTGGCGACAATGCTCACATCTTCTTCGCTGAACCTACTCACGCTCCATGTATGACTCTTGGTCTTGTGACTGGTCTTCACGACGGAATCGCAGTTCGTGACATCGGCCTTGATGGTCTAACTGATGCTGACGGCTTAGCTGTTGGCTGCCCATCAAGACTTGTAGGAACTATTATGGATACGCTTCTTGATGGTTGCTACACTATCGATGACGCTAAGTTATATCCATTCTTAACTAAGCTAGCAGACCTTGAAGATATCTTCATCGAGCCATCTTCAACTGCATCCTTCACAGGCCCATCTCTAGTTGCAGGTGCTGCTTGCTACTTAGAAGCAAAGGGGCTAACTGACAAGATGGCAAACGCTACTCATATTCTTTGGGCTACAGGCGGAAGCATGGTTCCAGAAGAAGAAATGAGAAGCTACTACGAAAAGGGAAAATAAGATGACTAATATAAATAGTGATTTAATCAAGCGTGCCGCATCTTTCTTCAAAGTTGTAGGCGACGAAACTAGAATGAAAATCTTATGCACTATCGCAGAAGATGAAGTCTGCGTAAACGATATTGCAGAAAAAGTTCAAATGACAAAGTCCGCAGTATCCCATCAACTTAGACTTCTAAAGACAGAAGGACTTGTTAAGTCACGCCGCGAGGGCAAGAATATCTTCTACAGCTTAGACGATCAGCATGTAGTCGACATGATTGAAATTGCACTAGTGCATATTGACCACAAGTCTCACGAAGATGGCTGTCAGTGCGACCACTGTCACTGCGAAAATCATTAATAATTGCAACAAAAAACCTCCGGATATTTTTCGGAGGTTTTGTTTTACATTATTAAAATTTAAGATTGGTTATACGGGAGCGTATATGAAGCCCACACATCGCCATACCACTTATCTCCCACAATATGAATTCTAACACCATCTTCATACCACTTAAATGAAACTTCTGGATAACTTTGTCCGAATATTCTGATTTCATTTTCAAAGTAAGAAATTAACTTCCCACTTTTCTTTTCATATAATTCAAATGTACTTACATCATCAGCAAATCCCCAAAATATTCCCTGATATTTTTCTTTGCTAACAACTACTTCATACTGTCCATCAGGAGAGGTTTCTTTCATTATTATTCCTGTCCCAATTATATCAAAACCAACTCTTATGAAGTATACTACGTTGATAACAATAAGCATTACTATAAAAGTCTTCACTAAAACAGGGTCTAACTTATATTTCATACAAACACCCCCTAGTCTTAATTACTATAATAAGGGAACACATATACCAAATCATCCATTCCCTCTCGTTTTATTATAACTTCTGCGTAAACGTTTTTATTAACTATCTTAGGTGTTTCGTATTTAATACCTTCTTCTTTAACAATCTTAAAACTACTTCCTGATGAATATTTTCCAGAAACATAAATGGAGTGCCAAACATTGAAGTAATCACCAAATTTATCATCTTCATGTTCATATACACCAATGTGTGCCTCTCCGCCGTACAATGTTTCAAATTCAGCATAAATCGACTCTACTAGATTTCCGCTTTCATTTGCTTTTGGGGTTTGTCGATAATATGAATCTATTGAAAATAGTAATACAAAACATAGTATCAAACATATTAATTGCTTTGTCATACTGTCTATCTTTTTTGTTTCGGGATCCGTATTTTTATCTTGTTTATAGACAGCATATGTTATAATCCCTAACATTAATGCCATGATTGGCCAAAGATATAGCTTCGATACAAAATAAATAACTGCAATGATAACTACAATAATTGCTGGAAAAATTATTAGATGTTTCTTAAATCCATCTAATATTTTTGATTTTATTATAAAGACTGTAGCTAATATAGCATATATGCCTAAAACGAATTCACAAGCTTGTGTCCAGTTGGTTCCACTTCTTATTACAGGAAGTATAATCGCCATAATAATGCAAATGATTCCAGCTATAAAATATTTCACTTCTATTTTTAAAGAGTTATTCATCCCTATTCACCTTCACAACTTGTCCTTTATTAGGACCCTTTAGGCTAATATAAACATCATCAACATCTTCAACATAAGATTTAATTCGTGCAATATCACCCTCAATGGATCTTATATAACTGTTCCCATCTGTAACATATACAATTTCTCCACTAGAATCCACCACACACGATTCATTATTATGGTCACGTTCTTCAATACCATCTCTATTATACATAGTGTAGCTTAGTTCTCTGCTACCATATATATAATTATCAGAGCCTGTATTTTCGATTGTGTTAAATATAATTCCATTTGCTCCGATTTGATAATTCTCGTCTAACAGGTAATAGTAACTATTTTCATATGATCCGTCATCAATAACCTCAGCTCTAACTATCCAAAAGCCCGATACATAGTTTAACACCTTTTCATTTTCCAAAAACGTCTTCTCTACTTCACCGGTATCAAGATTTACAATAGAGACTCTTCCATATTTATCAATTTCGTATATATATCCTTCTCGCTCGCAAAACTCTATTTTTTTATAACTTTCATGTATTATTTCACCATCACTAGATATTACTTTAAACCCACCTTCGCTGGCTTCTATAACACTTCCGTTTGGTTGTTCTTCCACTTTATATACTTTATAAGAGTCCGACATTTCGCTATTACTATAATAATTTGCTTTAGGTGGGTTTTGCATCAAATAAAGCACTATAAGGCAACTAGCTAATAGTAAAACTAGAATATTTACATCAGTAGTACATATATTTTTGCTTTTAAACAAGTCTTTTAACATAACTTTTTCCCTTGTCTTTTATTGTCGATTTGTGTTGAGAACAAACGTTTGTGTCTTTGCATATTTCCTTGTATAATATAGCTAAGAGTTACCTGAAACACGGTGGACGGTGCGCTCCTTATTTTATAATAAGGAGGTGATGAAGATGTACATAACTTTTGACCAGCTTTTAAGCTTTTCACTATTTATAGTCACACTCATTGCCTTGATCACTTCGATTAAGCGTTAGTTTTTAATTAAAATAAAAACACCCGTCACGCTCTACTTTGACGAGTGTTTTTCATTAACAACCTAGAGCGCACCGTTCATCGGTAACTCTTTTATTATTTATATTATATTCCATTGATAATATTATTGCAAGGTTATCTGTATTTTACCTTTTTCTTAAATTTATCAATAGTCCAATTAGAGATAGTCCTAACATAACAATTGTAATAACTCTAGCCTCAAAACCTAGTTCTTCTATCGAAAAGGCCATTAAAGTAAGAATCACACTTACAACAACCCCTATTATTGCCCAAATAATGCCACCCCTTGTAGCAGTGTTTTATCAATTTTCATCATTATGCTCCTCTCGTTTCTTCGCTATATGTCCTAATATAAAATAAACTATTCCAGTAATTACAACTCCTATTCCCGTGAAAACTGCAGTAGGAATAAGATCTACATACCAAGGAGCCGAATACATAGCATACAAATCAGGATGTCTTAGGTAATTGTTGTATATCGCAAACATATGGCCAAGGCAAGCTCCGATTTGGCCAAATATAATAAAAATAAGAAACTTTTTTACCTTTTTCATATATGCCCCCTACTCTTCAAAAAGGTTGCCTGAATATTCTTCCCACATAAAGGACTTTAGTGGTTTTGCAATTACTTTAGGTGTATGAGTTCCGTCATCATTTTTCATTATATACCCTAAATACATCTTATCGCCATATACCTTCATTGTTCCAACGCAACATTCATGGTCCTTATATATTTTAATTTCTCCAGTGTTAAGATTGTATTTTTCTAGTCCAGTATGGCTACCTGCATACAGCCAGTTCCCATCTATCCAAAGGTTGCTGTAAGCAGCTGGCATATTGATTCGCTTCTCTTCATCTGTGGCTAAAGAAATCATGCACAAGTCATACTCCTCAGCTACTAAATAAGCGTCATTCCATATAAAAGCTGGGAACAATAAAGACTCATCTCCTCCAACAACGCTACTCACTTTTTCAACGCTATTAGCCTTGAAATCATATACGTATGTGCCCCGATTCGATTCATCTCCTGCATATCCAAAGACTAAATAATCCGCAGAAGCGATCATCCTTTCCATATCGCCAGTCATGTTAGGAAAAACTATAATGTCATTTAGATAACCATCTACAGTTACTTTATAAATGCCTATAGTTAAGCCATCGTCTGCAACAAGATATGCGCCTTCAGAGTCTGCGCACATAAGTCTTAGTCCAGCAAAATTTTCAAGATTAACTCCACGAAAAGCTGGTTGTGAAAATGTCATACTTCTCACTTTTTCTTTGCTTTCAACATCAAAGATTTCAAGTCTATTTTCATTACACTGTGCAAAAATATATTTTCCGCCTAGCTTAAATTCATCTACATTTTCTATCACGGTCTCTGTAATTTTGTTTTTATCAATGTCATGAACTAAAAGCTTGTTTGATGAATTCTCATAAGACTCATTGTCCAAATAGTAAACTTCATCGTTATATACTTCATAGTTAAGACTCGTGTTATAGATATTTTCATCCCATGGAACATCGTTGCCGTCGCCGTCTAATAATACAAAAAATAGCATAGCAACTATAAAAATAGGGACAA
>JAFYPY010000055.1 GCA_017547345.1 Bacillota bacterium
GACGACTTAGAAGCTGCTGCTAAGGTTGAATCCTTAGAACAGGTAGTAGATGGTCTAAAGGAACAGATGAGAACAAGACACATCCTTCGTCTAACTCAGGGTGGATGTACAGTAGATGCTGGTTTTGTATGGTCTGACCTTCTAACTAACTTAGAAAGAGTATCTGACCACTGCTCAAATATTGCGGGCTGTGTAATTGATATGACTACTAAGAAGTTAAATATCCACGAATCACTTCGTGAATTCAGAAACTATTCAAGCGACTACAAAGAAAACTTTGAAATGTACGTTGAAAAGTATAGATTACCAAGTCTATAATTTAAAACAAAAATATAAGGTTAAAGGCCATGCTAAGTTAAGCGTGGCCTTTTTTTAACGAAGAATAAAATTGCAAATAAACCTCAAAAACAATATACTATAGATATAAAATAGACGACAAGGAGCGGAGAAATGATATTTTGTGTAGAAGATGATAACAGCATCCGTGATTTAATGATTTATACTTTGAACTCAGCAGGATTTGAGGCTAAAGGGTTTGCTGAGGGAGAATCGTTTTTCGAGGCTTTACAAGACCAAAAGCCTGATTTGATTATGCTAGACGTAATGCTTCCTGGTGATGATGGTATAACTATTTTAAAAAGGTTAAAGGTCCAGAGCAATACTGCGCATGTTCCTGTAATCATGGCTACTGCCAAGGGTACGGAATTTGATAAGGTAATTGGGCTAGACATGGGAGCGGACGATTACTTGACAAAGCCTTTTGGCATGATGGAAATGATTGCCAGAATAAAGGCTGTTCTTCGCCGTTCAATGCCAAAGGAAGAACTAAATGTATTGCTTGCAGGAACGCTTGAACTCAACCTAAATGAGCATACTGTAACAGTATCAGGTAAACGCGTTCAGCTTACACTTAAAGAGTTTGAGATGCTAAAACTGTTTATGGAACACATAGGTAGAGTATATACTCGTGATCAGCTTCTATCAAAAATTTGGGGAGCTGATTATATTGGCGAGACTAGAACCGTAGATGTTCATATCGGAACACTGAGAACTAAACTAGAAGACTGTGGAGATTACATACAGACAGTAAGAGGTGTAGGATATAGAATGGAGGTTAAACCATGACGCAAAGAATATTCAAATCAATATTCTTCGTAGCAGTGATGGTTTTTGTGGCGTCTGTATTAATCATATTAGGATTTTTATACGGATATTTTTCGGATGTGCAGACGACACAGCTCAAAATGCAGACCGAACTTGCAGCTCATGGTGTAAACCTTGATGGGGAAACTTATTTTGACGGGCTAGAAGCTGAGGACTACCGTGTGACTTGGATTGCGACAGATGGTACAGTACTTTATGACAATTATGGTGATGAAAGTGCTATGGAAAACCATTTGTGGCGAGAAGAAGTAAGAGAAGCTCTTAAGTATGGTTTTGGTGAAAGTAAACGTAATTCTTCAACACTTGAAGAAAGGGCACTTTATGCTGCTCAAAGATTAAATGATGGGACGGTAATAAGATTATCCATTGCACAAAGTAGTATCTTATCTTTAATCCTTGGGATGTTACAACCTATGTGCACTGTTTTTGCCATTGCACTCATCTTATCACTATTTTTGGCCTATAGGTTGGCAAAAAATATAGTTGAGCCGTTAAATAAACTTAATCTTGATGAGCCATTAAAGAATGAGAATTACGATGAACTTGCACCGTTACTTAGAAGAATCGCGTGGCAGCAAAAGGAACTAAGCAAGAAGTCTTCGGAACTCCAGAATAGACAAAACGAGTTTGAGGCTGTTACGGATAGTATGAACGAAGGATTGGTTCTAATGAATTACAAAGGAACTATCCTAAGTATCAATGAAGCGGCGGCAAGACTACTTGATACAGGTCATGAGTCTGTAGGTAAAAATATCCTTACTATAAATCGTAACATGGAACTTCAGGAGATACTATCAAAGGCACTTGCCGGGGAAACTGCTCAGAAGGTTGTAGCAATAAATGAGGGTTATTACCAGATTGAAGCTAGCCCGGTTGTTGCAGACGGGGCAATATCTGGAATGGCGTTACTTATTTTTGATGTTACAGAGCGAGAAAATGCAGAGCAGATGAGAAGAGAATTTACTGCCAATGTTTCTCACGAATTAAAGACACCTCTTCATACAATTTCGGGATACGCCGAATTAATGAAGGCGGGAATTGTTAAGAGTGATGATGTTCCGAATTTTGCGAGCAAGATTTATGGAGAAGCGCAGAGACTATCTCAGCTTGTTGAGGATATTTTAAATCTTTCACATCTAGACGAGGGTGCAGAAGGTATGACAAGAATGGAAGTGGACGTTTATGCGCTTTGTGAAGCTACTATAAAGAGTTTGGAAACTGAAGCAGAGGGTGCGAGCGTAAAGATGTCACTTGATGGTGAAAGTGGAATAATAAATGGTATACCACAGTTACTTGCAAGTATAGTTTATAACTTGTGCGACAATGCTATTAAGTATAACAAGGAAGGCGGAAGTGTAATGGTAGCTGTTACTGATAAAGATTCCGAGGTTATTGTTAGCGTTAAGGATACCGGAATAGGTATTCCGCAAGAACACCTAGATAGAATCTTTGAAAGATTCTATAGAGTCGACAAGAGCCATTCCAAAGAAGTAGGTGGCACAGGTCTTGGGCTATCCATCGTAAAACATGCAGTTAAGATTCATGATGCAAAGGTGGATGTAACTAGTACGGTTGGTGAAGGAACTACAATTACAGTTGC
>JAFYPY010000056.1 GCA_017547345.1 Bacillota bacterium
GCCTCAACCAGTTTCTTTATGCCAATTGCATCTATTCCATCATCGTTTGAAATTAATATATTCATTCTTCGATTTCCATTACCTTTCCAATGCTATCGTTAATAACTAGGTCCGCTCTATCGTCATAAGGCGTCGCCTGCTTATTTATCAACACTAAATTATTCCCACGAAAATATCTTATTAAACCTGCCGCAGGATAAACAACCAAAGAAGTTC
Organism: Bacillota bacterium; assembly: GCA_017547345.1. Next base: position 217 of record JAFYPY010000056.1, read on the forward strand.
CTCCGATAATCAAAGTATCCGCTTCTTCTATGGCTTTGATTGCCCCCATCATGCAGTTATCATCTAGCGCTTCTTCATAAAGAACCACATCAGGCTTTACGATTCCGCCACATTCCTTGCAATGAGGAATTCCTTCCTTGCAATTACCTTCATCCATGATGTACTCAACATCATAAAAAGCGCCACAATGCACACAATAATTTCTAAGAACACTTCCATGAAGTTCGAAAACCTTTTCATTTCCTGCCTTCTGATGGAGTCCGTCGATGTTCTGAGTAATTACCGCCTTAAGCTTACCCTGTTTTTCGAGATAAGCAAGAGCCTTATGTGCCTTGTTTGGCTCAGCGTCTAGATAAATTAAATTCTTTTTATAGTAATCATAGAAAGTCTTCATATGTCTTACGAAGAAAGAATGTGATAACATTTGCTCTGGAGAATATCCGTATTGCTGCTGTGCACTATATAAACCCTTTTCTGAGCGGAAATCAGGAATATTGCTTTCTGTTGATACGCCTGCGCCCCCAAAGAATACTACGGATGCAGAATTGTCTATAATTTTCTTTAATCTTTCGTCCATATCGTCCTCCTTGATTCTCTTTTACATCATTGCAAACATTATATCATTTATGATAAACTTTTGGTAGGATTTTAGGAGGTTGAGATATGAATAATAAGGAAAAAACAGCTCTAGTCCTCGGCGGTGGAGGTGCTCGCGGTGCATACGAGGCCGGTGTTTGGCAAGCAATGACTGAGCTAGGCATGGAAATAAATATCGTTACAGGAACTTCTGTAGGCTCTATTAATGGCGCGATGGTATGCCAAGGGGATTTGGAGCTTACATTAAGAATGTGGAAAGAGCTGGAAACTCACATGATTTTTGATGTTCCAGAGGGGAGTCAACCTTTCGATTATGCAAAAGAAATTGTTCTTAATAAAGGAGCTGGCTCCACAAGATTAAGAGAACTATTAGAAGAATATGTGGACGAAGACAGAATACGTAGTTCTTCCATAGACTACGGTCTTGTAACCGTAGAACTCAAGACATTGAAACCTCACTTCTTATTCAGAGAAGATATTAAAAAAGGCCAGCTTATCGATTTTATTTTGGCAAGTTCATCCGCTTTCCCTGCAATTCACGCCCATGAAATCGACGGAGTAGAGTACATCGACGGTGGATATGGCGACGTAATGCCTATTGACATGGCAGCAGCGAAAGGAGCCACAAAGATAGTAGCTGTAAGGCTAAAGGCACCGGGAATCGAAAAATATCAATTCCAAAAGCCAAATGATGTTGAGGTTATAGTATTAGAGCCAAAATGGGATTTAGGAAATGTTCTTATCTTTGATGTGGATAATGCACGAAAGATAATGAGACTTGGTTACTTAGAAGCTATGAAAGAATTCGGTATCTTCGATGGCAATTACTATACATTCGCAAAGGATGCTTTTAGTAAGACTGATATGAAAATGGCCGACGCTTGTGCAAAAGTGTTCGATATGGATCCAACCCTTATATATACAAAAGAATCTTTCATAAAAAAACTAAGCTGTATAATAGATAACTCCGAAGCAGATTTGAAGGATGCTATAAGCAGATTGAAACACCTTAAAAGCAAATTCGTAGGTATCCACGACTTAGTAAAATCAGCCAAAGATGCGGCTCACTCTTATGTTCTATGTATCCTAATGGCACAAAACATCAAGGAAAAAGGCAAGGACAGCATTTTTGCTACAAAAGCTGCCGCTAAGATAATCCCGGAAGCAATATATGCAGCTAAATTCCTAGTTAAATATGACCTTATATAACAAAAGAAGGAGCCTATGCTCCTTCTTTATTCTACTTCATCAATTCTGTATTCAAACATTTTCTTTGCAGGCGTTTTATATAGTGTTGCTACAATAATTAATGCAATAACTATTCCCACGCCAAATTGTATAATATTAAACGGAATACCTAAAAAACCAGCTAGCATATTTCCCGCAAAAACTCCGTCTACTAGCGCATATCCGGCTACCATAATTGCTCCCGCAATGATCATTCCGATTACTTGAACTAGCGGTACTCCTGCAATCTTAACAAAATTTTTCTTTCTTTTCATGGAAACTTCTACAAACATCCCCATTATAAATGCCATCAAAAATTTAATAATAAGCGTCCATGGTGCATAAGCTGCATATCCTCCAAGCAAATCCGCCATAGCTGAGCCCATGCCTGCCGCGATTGCCCCGTTCTTTTTCCCTAAAAGTAAAACAGAAATAAAGATAAAAGCATCTCCTAAGTGAACATACCCTTGCGTAAAAGGCGCCGGTATTCTAATAGAAAAAGTTGCTAAGAGCACTAAGCAAAGCATAAGTGCTGTTAAAACTAATTTACTTGTCTTTTCTGATCTAGCCATATCTAAAACCCCTTGTCATATTTTAATTATGCTATTATAATACAACTAAAATGTAATCTATGAAATACGCAATTATATTTATTTTTATAAGTACAGTTTCAAGGAGATGCTCAAATGAAACCAATTTTAATCGATTTTGATAACAATTCTTCCGAATCTCTATACGTACAGTTATACAAGAGTATTCGAGACGACATATTGTCCGGTGAATTGCAAGGTGGAGAAAAACTCCCCTCTTTGCGCTCCCTATCTAAGAGTTTGAATATCAGTATTACTACAGCTCAGCTTTCATATAACCAGCTTTTGGTTGAAGGATACATAGTAAGCAAGCCTCAATCCGGCTACTACATTGCAGAAGTTTCTTCCTCTAGACAAAAGGAAAAACTAGAGTTTCTTGAAGAGTTAGATTCAAAAGACTCTTCAAGTATCTCAAATCCATACCTATGCGACATGGACTGCTTCGACTTCATCAAGTGGAAAAAGTGTAACTCAAGAGTTTTTAACGACTACTCCGACCTGCTACTTTTTGAGAGTGACCCCCAAGGTGAAATTATTCTCAGAAACCAGATTGCAAGGTATGTACACTCAGCAAGAGGCGTAAAGTGCAATCCTTCCCAGATAGTAATAGGTGCAGGTACTCAGCAGATAACAAGTCATCTATGTCGTATCTTGTCGAAAATGGGCATAAATCATGTATCATTAGAAAGTCCAGGTTATTTGCCTGTACAGAGTATGCTACAAGATAACGGATTTGCTCTTTCTCATATTCCAGTTGGCAAAAACGGTCTAGATATTTCTAGGCTTCCAATGAACATCGCTTCAGCAGTATATGTCAGTCCCTCAAACCAGTTCCCAACAGGAACGGTTATGCCTGCTGGTCGTCGCCATCAATTATTAGACTGGGCGACAGATAACAACAGTATAATCATAGAAGACGACTACGATAGCGAACTTCGTTACTTCGGTAAACCCGTACCATCACTAAAGAGTCTTGACTCTAACGACAATGTGGTGTATTTAGGCTCATTCTCATCAACGCTTTTCCCTGCCATAAAGATTTCATACATGGTATTACCTGAATCTATGGCAGATATTTTCCAGCAGATAAAAAGACAGTACACTCAGACTTGTTCCAAGGCAGAGCAACTTACATTAGCCCTCTTTATGGAAAACGGTTACTATAACACAGGAATAAAGAAGCTTAGAAACCTTTATTCACAAAAGCTAGCACTAACTATGCAGTGCTTCGAGAAGTATGGTAACAATGACATCTTACCGGTGAATACACAGTCCGGCATCAACCTTTCACTAAAGATTAAGACAAAAAAATCAGCCGAAAAACTTTGCAACGAAGCAAAATCTCTCGGCCTACTAATGATTCCTCTTTCAGAACTAACTGACCAGGAAACTACGTCTTTAATTTTCTATTACAGCAAACTGCCTTTATCAAGCATCGAAACTTCCATAAAAGAAGTGCTTAAACTTTGGCAAACTACTGAGTAATAAGTTTTATACTTTCGTCAGACTTTGTTACTTTTCCATCTTTATCGATAAATATGGCCTGAACGCCGTCCAGTCCTTGGATGAGCTTTAGGCCTTTTTCTTTGCCAAGAGCAAGGCAGCTTGTACTAAGTCCGTCGCAATCTACGGAATGTCCTTTGTCAGCCACAATAGTCACCGCAAGCAAGTCTGTGTCTGCAGGGTAACCAGTATTAGTATCTAATACATGGTGGTAACGCTTTCCGTCTAATTCAAAATATCTCTCATAAGTTCCGGATGTTACAACCGTCTTATCCTTGCATTCTAGAAGTCCAAGTAATCCTTCAGAATTTGGATCTGCAATTCCTACCCTAAACTCTGTGCCAACAGGATTGTCTATAGACTCACCCTTTTCGCCTATTACTACAATATTTCCACCTAAATCAACTACAGCGCTCGTAACTCCCTTAGACTCTAAGAACTCAGCAACCTTGTCCGCAATGTAGCCTTTGGCGATTCCTCCAAGGTCAAGTTCTGCCATAGGGTCAGTTAGTCTAATCGTATTCCCTTCAACTACAACACAGTTATAATCGACATGATTCATTGCTTCTGAGATAACGCTATCTTCAGGAATAACCCCCACATGATTTCCCTCGTCGTCCATCTCCTGAAAATTCCAAAGGTCGCTGACTTTTCCGATAGTTATGTCAAAAGCCCCGCTGGATAATCTACTGTACTCAAGGCCCTTGTTTACAACCTCAACCGTAGTCGAATCAACTTCTACTGCCTGGCCGCCCGCGTGATTGATTCTATATACGTCGCTACCGTCTATAGTCTTACTTAGGATTTTTTCGTAATCATCACATAGCGCAAAAGCCTCTGTTATAAGTTGCAGAGCTTCTTTTTGTTGTTCTGTCTCATTTAGTTCTTCAACTCCGTCCATAGAATAAATCGTTACAGCGCAAATTGTATTTAAATGATAGCTACTCTTGCCTATCCCCGGATTATTAACTTGGGAATTGCACCCTAGCTGTGGTATAATAAGAGTAACTATGAGAATTAATAATGTTAGTAC
>JAFYPY010000057.1 GCA_017547345.1 Bacillota bacterium
CTGTATATCAAAGGCATATACCTTCTTGCAGTTGTTGGAAAGCCAAAGTGTATCATGTCCGTTTCCACAAGTACAGTCTACTGCTACAGAATTTTCTTTTATATAAGCTTTGCACATATAAAGTGCTAGCTCTGTTGTATGTTGTAACGTATTAATTGCCCTCACCGCCTTCTAAAAAATCCCAAATCAAAGCATAAACTAAGATTTGAGATTTTTTCTACAGAATTTCGCCTTCTTCAATATAACCTTCATTGATCATGCAATCTATTACTTGTTGCCTTCTCTGTTCTGCTAAGTCAGGATTCTCATCTAGGGAATATACCGATGGTGCCTGAGGAATCCCCGCAAGCATTGTGCATTCATAATCGCTCAACTTTAGAGGTGTTTTTCCAAAATAACCTTGACTTGCATCATATATATTATAGTATCCAGAACCAAAATATATCACATTGGCATAGAGTTCGAAGATTTCATCCTTCTCATACTCCTTTTCTATTTCTAAAGCAATCAGCATTTCTGCAATTTTACGACTGATTTCCTTATCTTGCTCAAAGTACATATTGCGTGCCAACTGCTGTGTGATTGTACTTCCGCCTTGGTTAAGTTCACCGTCTTGCAGATTACCAATTATTGCTCTAGCTGTGGAAATAATATCAATGCCCTTATGGTATTCGAACCTACTGTCTTCCACCGCAACAACTGCATTCTTATATGTTTCTGGAAGCTGGCTATATGCAGTATAGTTGTCAATAGATTTGATTTGTTCAACCTTTTCGCTTATTGGCACCTCTTCGATAGCCTCATTGTACATATCGAAGGCCTTATACATGGTACCGCCTGCAAAAAAGGCTCCCGCTATTATAATTAGCAGTATAAGTCGTTTAATTAGTTTCATCTTTCTTTGCGTTTTGGAAAAGTTTTTCCCCGTGTTTAACTACAAAATCCTTCAAGTGTGCAACGTGTTCTTCTGCTACGATTTTAGCTCTTTCTACGTCGCCGCTTAAAATTGCCTCTTCGATTTCTTCGTGTTCAATAGGCATTCTTTCATATCTTGAGAAATCATCATAATAAATGTATCTGAATCTCAAAGCAAGTTCCTGAACCTGAGAAAGAAGTTGAGTAAGAGTCTTATTATCACTATAGTTTACAATTAACTGGTGGAAATGCTCATCATTTTTGATTATTTCATCGGTTTTTCCGCCTAAAATTGCCTTCTTATAGTCTTCATTAGCTTTGATAAAAGCCAATTTTTCTTCCTCAGAAACCTTGCTTGCAGCAAGAGCAGCTGCCATACCTTCCAAGTTCTGTCTTACCTCTAGCACATCTAGCATATCTTTAATAGAAATAGCAGATGCATATGCTCCCCTTCTAGGCTCGATGGTTACAAGACCTTCTTTTTCTAATTTTCTAATTGCTTCTCTTATTGGAGTTCGGCTTACACCCATTTCGCAAGCTAAGTCGACTTCCATCATACGAGTTCCCGGAGCAATTTCACCCACAAGGATCTGTCTCTTTAATTCTTCATATACTATTTCTCTCAACGGTCTATGGTTTTGCAAGTCTAAATTCAACATTCTGTTTCCTCCATGTAACCCTATTATATATCTTAGTATGTTGTCGCCCAATATGCTTCATAACCCTCGCTTCGTAGTTCTTTGCATGCCTTTTGGGCGTCTACGAGTTTACCAAACAACGCAAATACTGTAGGACCACTTCCTGTCATTAGTACTTTTTCTGCATTGGTTTCTCTCTTTATCTTTTCTTTTATTTTTTGCACATCCGGATATGCCTTTAGTGTATATTCTTCTAAGACATTTCCCATATTGGCATAAAGCTTTTCGTCATCACGCAACCTTAATGCCGCTATGACAGCTTCTGTATCGGGTCTAGTTGTTATTTCACATTGGTCTATCCCTTTATATACTTCCTTTGTTGATACGCCAAAAGAAGGTTTTACTAGCAATATTCCCTTTTTTAGTCTGCTGTTCTTCAATGGTGTAAGGTCTGTACCTGTTCCTTCACACAAAGCATTTGTGTACTTTGTATTCTGGATAAGTAGGCAAAACGGAACATCGGCACCGATTTGTGCACCTAATTCACATAGAGCCTTTGTATCTAATTTTAGATTCCAAAGTCTATTTAATGCTATAAATAAGGCAGCTCCATTGCCGCTACCTCCTGCAAGTCCTGCTGCTACAGGCAGATGCTTTTCAATGTAAATATCTATTATGCCTCCACCAACTTTGTCTCCAAAAGTATCCACCATAACTTTTGCACCTTTATATGCAAGGTTTCTTTCGTCTGTAGGTAGAAATGCTTTGTTACAAGAAAGGTTTATTTCTATTTCGTCTTGTGGCAAGCTTGTCCACTTAACCTTTACTTCATCATACAAAGAAATCTTCTGCATGATGCTTTCTATAACATGGTAGCCATCTTCTCGAATACCACATACGTCTAAAGATAAATTAACTTTTCCATATGATTTAATTATTACTTCTGTCATATTGGCTCCTTAGAAAAATGAGAGGTACTAAAGCCCTCTCATTGTCTATTTACTATTATTTCTTTCTCTTCTTGCTGCTAGCAGTTTTTTTAGCGTTCTGGGCCTTCTTCGCTTCTGCTTCTGCTTTTCTCGCAGCTGCATACTTGCTACCTGCCTTGTATGCAGAGCGTCTGCTACTTACTCTGTATTTGTTGACTTCTTCTTCGTAGTAATCGTCCTCTGAAGCTTCTTTAGCAGCCTTCTTAGCAGCCTTCTGCGCTTCTTTAGCCTTCTTCTTCTGGTCCTTCTCAACAATTTCTTCTACAGATTTGCCTGTTCTCTTTGATTCCTTATATGGATTTACTTTTGTTGCTTCTTTTTTCTGAGTTTCAGCTTCCTTTTTAGCTGCTCTTGCAGAAACAACCATAATACCACCAAACATTACAACCATCATTCCCATGGAAATCATAGTGTTTACACTCTGATTTAGTGTCTTGAATTTAATAACTTTATCTTCTCCAAGAGCGTTACCCTTGTCATCTACTGTATTCTTAGAAATCTTCAAAGTGTATTCTGTATTACCCTTTACCTGAACTGTGTTATTCTTGTTTTCAAGTAATACTAGTACTTCGCCTTCTTCTTTTTCATTATAAAGTACTCTTGTAGGTAGTTTTCTTCCTTCGTCGTCATATAACTGGAAACAACCATTGTTAGACTTACCAACAACCTTTTCTGTCATATCTTCGCTAAAGTGAATCTTAACACCAAGGTTTTCCACTGAAGCACCAGTTGAACCATCTTCAGGGTAAGTGTTTTCGATTGTTAGTCCGCTATCTGCAAAGCAGAAAGAAACTGATAACATCATAATTAGTGCTAATGTTACTAAAATTGCACCGATTCTCTTCATTTTTGTGCATCCTCCAATTTCTGTTCTTTGGTTTTTCTTAAATCTCTAAAGAAATCTTTTAGAATCTTGCTACATTCTTCCTGCAAAATTCCTGTTTGTATGTTTACATTATGATTAAGCTTTTCTTCTTGTACAATATTGAACACCGACCCACAGGCTCCTGCTTTCGGGTCCATAGTCCCTATGTACAAATTCTCTATTCTAGACCAAACTATGGCACCAGCACACATAGCGCACGGTTCACAAGTAACATAAAGGTCACAGCCAATCAAACGCCAGCCACCTAGCCTTTGAGCTGCATCTCGAATTGCTTCCATCTCTGCATGCGCAGTCGGATCTTTTTTAGTTTCGGTCTTGTTGTATCCTCGTCCAACAACTTCTTTGTCTTTAACGACAATTGCTCCTATCGGAACTTCGCCCAAAGCTTTCGCCTTCTGGGCTTCTTCCAAAGCTATCTTCATAAACTTTTCCATATGCCTTAATACTATACCATACCTTCGCAAAAAGCACAACTGTATTTTGCATACAACCTGCTTCAAATCGGCTAAAATTCAAGCTATGCTTCGCTTATCAATAATGTTTTCCGGTCTAACTTTGCTATCCAATAACCATATATTTTATCTGCAATTTCTGCATCCATTTCTTCTAATTCTCCATATAATTCTTCTCCCCCTATGAGTGGCTGCCAAAGAGTAAACCCCGTCTTACCTCCCGCCGGTTGTTCTTCTAGCAAAAATCTTCCGGGAATACCAATATAATCTCCTTTTTCTGAACTCCCAATTATAAAATGTTTATAGGTTTTTGCATTAGCGTAACCTTCCGGACAAAATTTTTTCAATATGTCAAAATTCTCTTGTCTATGCCACCTGCTATTAGTTTCATCTTTTGCAAAGACCCTTTTTTTCATGGCTCCACCTCCCCTCTTATTCATATGCAGCTCAATGTCTTACAGAACGCAGTTTTCCATTTTTTAGTAAGTTTCATATGTAAAAAATGGGTGTA